>CADBNG010000220.1 GCA_902795985.1 uncultured Lachnospiraceae bacterium | reverse complement strand
GGCTGCAGGGCAAGATCGCCGACGGTGAAGATTCCTTTCTGATTCAGAAGCCGGACGGACGCTTTTCCGGCGAACATCAGGTCGGAGACGGGCAGGGGCCAGAGGATGGTTTTGTAATCCTCGCCGAGGATGACGGTGGTGGCGTCCGGCTTTTTATAATCCGACCCCATCTTCGCGAAAATCTTGTTGTTCGCGACTCCGACAGAAATCGTGACGCCGATTTCCTCCCTGACCCTGGCGCGGATCCTGTCCGCGAGCTCGCCGGCGGTCATCCGGTAGTATTCAAGGGTGCCGCTGAGATCCAGGTACGACTCGTCGATGGAAGCCGGCTCGACATAGTCCGTATAATCGCGGTAAATGGCGTTCACGCGGTCTGAAACTTCCTGATAATAATGATGCCGGGGCGGAACGAACACGATGCCCGGGCATTTCCGTTTTGCCTGCCAGACGGTATCGGTGGTTTTTACCCCGGCCTTTTTCGCAAGCTCATTCTTGGCCACGACGATCCCGGTCCGGTTTTCCGGATCCCCGGCGACCGCCATGGGAACGTCCTTCAGCGCGGGGTTTTCCAGGCATTCGCAGGAAGCGAAGAAATTATTGCAGTCGCAATGAAATATCAGCCGTTCCGCCAACCTCTCCGCCTCCTTTTTCCTTATTACGGTTATTTTACCATGCGCCTTCCGGAATGAACAGGCGAACAAACGATCTTTGCACAGGGCCGGACCGGACGGATCCGCCGTATTCAGCCCGGGCATGTCCCACAGGTTGACGGGAACAGGGAGATAAAGTATAATAAAACCAAATACCCAGCACAGCAAAAAACAAGCACACAGCAATCCTTATACACAGCGAATCATCCATCATCAATCGGGAGGGTTATCCAATGAAAAAATGGACAGCATTGATTCTCTGCATTCTGGCAGTCTTTGTCCTGTTTACGGCCGCGCAGGCGGATCCGGAACCGGAGCAGGAACCGTATATCCGAATCGCCCCGCGGTTTGGGGAAGAAGGTGAAACACCCTTCCTCCCGCTCTGGGAATCGGATTGCTTCGAAATTGAAACCAACGCGGCTCACAACGAAGAAGTTCTATTCTTCTACGATGAAGGGGCGGACCCGATTCCGGCCTGGGTGAACGAAGACGGCTACGGCGAAGCCTGGTTCACTCCCGGCACGACGGACTGCAATATCTTCGAATACACAGAATCCTACAACGCAGGCAATCCGGTTCACACCTATACGGCGCATGTGGAAACGATGGCGGAAGACCCGGCAGACGCCGTGATGAGCAACGAAGTCGAATATCGAACGGGTCTGGTCAGCGCGGAGCCTCCTGTTTTTGCCCCTGAGGTTGAGGTGACGTATGCTTCTGAAATCGCGCTCAGGAAGGATGACGTTTTCTCCGCCACGGTGAGCCAGGAAGCCGGTTTCCAGAATATGTGCATCGTGCTGTTTGACGAAAACGGCGATTTTGCGGCGGACAGCCACTGGGTCGGGGTGGATCCTGAGGCAGGCCCTGAAGCGGATCCGCTGACCATCGAGGTGCCGCTGCTGAGGCTGGAGATCAACAAACACTATACCGCGAAGATTTACGGCCTGATGAAAGGCCGGCCTATGGCATATGTCAAAAATGAAAACGGCCAGGACCTTGAATACGACGTTCTTATTCTCAGCCCCTCCTCGCAGGCGGAGGACACGGAAATCATGATCCGGGGGCTGAACGAGGAATACCCGACCGGCGAAATGATCCTGCCCACGGTTTACTATCCGAACAGCGAGAAACTGGAAAACATTCAGATGGAGCTCCAGATTTACGCAACCCGGTATGAGGAAAACCGCCGCGAATGGGACCGCAACATGTACGTCTGGCCGGAAGAGGATGAATGGGATATCTATTACCAGCCGGAGGTCTGGGACGACCCGATCAGTTCCTGGAGTGACGGCGAGCACGTTTTCCGGGTCATCGTCTGGCAGCGGGAGGGCGAGGACGAGTTCATCAAAGTGGATGAAACAGAGCGGACCTTTACGGTGACCAGCGCAGGCCCGCTGGTGGGCTACGATCCGGGACTGCCGGATGTCATCTACATCTATGAAGGCCAGCTACCGGACACTAACGATCCGAACCTGCCGGATGTCATCTGCATCCAAGAAGAACAGCTGCCGTACACGATTGAAATTGAACGGCCGGATGCAGAAGGCTTCGTGATCGGCACCGAGATACGGGACCTGCAGGATGGCCATTTTATCGATTCCCGCTGGTTCAGCGAATGGAACGGGGAAGAGGTATTCGAGATCCCGGTGGAACAGGCCGGCGAGTTTATTGAGATTTACATCGAAATCAGAAAGCACGGGTACGACCTGTTCTGGTGGTCGAAGAAGATTCCGGTCATCCGCGCCGGGGAGAGGATCCAGCTGGAGACAGAAGCCGGGCTGGACAGCGAACCGCTGCTCATCCATACGGATATTCCGCTTTGGGTTTCGGCACCCGGGGCTGACTGGATCCGGGTGGATAATGTCTACGGGGAGTTTTTCCGGACGGATAATCAGGAACAGATCAACGATGAATTCCCGATTGAGTTCAATGACAGCATCCGGGAGGAAGGCAGCAACCCGATCATTGCTACCGCGCAGTTTACGGACGATGAAGACAACGTGACGACGGAATCGGCCGTCCTGATCTTTGAGGGCTACGCGGATGGGGATGCCGGCCCCTTCACTGCTGAAATCGACCGGAACAGCGCCGAACGCGGCGAACCGGTCACGGTTACCTATACGGAGAGCGAAAACGCCGACCATTACTGGACGGATGTGGACATCTGGAACGAAGAACGCCAGGACTGGGACTGGATCACGCATCAGGCGGACCTGAACGGCCCGGACGGCGGCACGGCCATCCTGAGCACCATTGAACTGGAGCCCGGCGCCACATACCGCTTCCGCGCCCTGGCGGAAGGCATGGGATACCGCACAGCGGAATATATCATCACGGAGAACTTTACCGTCCGGGAACCGGAGATTCCCGAAAGCGGCATCCTGGTGACCCTGAACAAGGACGAGGCTGAAACCTGCGAGGACGTCATCGTTTCGGCATACGCTCCCGGCGCCGAATGGATGGAAGTGTACTGGGATTATGGAAACGATAACCGGAGCATGAATCACGAAAACAGGGAAAGCAGAAGCTGGAACCATTCCTACGGCCACGCAGGCAGCCACGAGATCCGGGTCAAGGCCGGGCGGACAGAGCGGGATGAGAACGGCGACGAGATCTGGGACCATGACGACGAAGGGCACGAATGGCCTGTACAGACCGTGTGGTGGTCCGACCCAGTTACTGTCACCATTACAGCGCCGTACGGAACGCTGGAGCTGGCAGCTCCGGAGCTTCCGGACAGCTATGCCCCTTCCGATGAAAAAACTATCTCCTTTACCGTAAAGAAGCCGGACCTGGCAGATTACCTGAACGTATCCGCCTGGTTTGACGGAGAAGAAAGGGATCTTTACCGGGGCGAAACAGCCGGGAAAAAGCTGGATGTCAATTTTTCCACCGCGCTCCGGGAAGGCCAGACGCTGCGGATCAGCATTCACGCGGAAAAACAGGGATACAACAGCGCGGATCTTACCCTGAACATTCCCGTGATTGACAGTGAAACGGTTTCAGACCTGGTGGAGCTGAGCGTAGGAGAGGGCGAGATCACCTTTGATCCGGATGATCCGACGCAGGCGACGGTGCCGGTTCACGGCAATATCAGGTTCCTGGTGGGGGCCGCGGAAGGCCATACCCTGGCCGCCGTGAAGTTCTACGGTCCGGGCGGCTGGTGGGGCGATGAAGACGAAGAGATCACTCCCGAAAACCACGGAGACTGGTTCCGGAATGACGGGAAAGCATTCTTCTGGACCGATTTCGGCGATGAAGACAATATTGGCAGGAAGGTTCCGGTCTTTGCACTGGCGCTGATCGATGTAGAGGAAGAATGGGTCTGGGTCAAATCCGAAATCCTCTGGGTCCGTGTGCTGGATCACCAGATCGGCAGCTACAGCTTTACCGGCGAAACGGCCGTGACCGCTGAACGCGGAGAAGACGCCGTGTTTACCTTTACCGAAGCTGCAGGCGCGGACGAATACTGGGTGGACGCCTGGGAGATCAACAATTCCCGGGACAGCTTCCAGCCCGAGAGCACCTGGGAAGGGACGACGGTCACCATGAGCACCGCCACCCTGCCGGAGGGCGAATATATCATCCGGGGACGCGCCGGCGCGGAAGGAAAGGGCTGGCGTGAATCGGACAACTCAGCGCGCCTGACCGTGACGGCCAGCACCGCTTCGGCCGGGGAAGTCCGGATGACCGTGAACAAAACGGACCCGCTGACCAATGAGGAAATCTATGCCAGCGCGTTCGCGCCCGGCGCGGACTGGGTGGAAATCATCCGGAGAAATGAAGACGGCTGGGAAGATGATTTTGCCAATGACGGCGGGGAAGGCACGGCGGGCACTTTCAGCGAAGGCGGTCCGCAGACCGTCCAGGTGTTTGCCCGGGCCCATTACTTTGAGCGGGATGATGAAGGCGAACCTATCCTTGTACAGGATGAGGACGGTGAACACTGGCAGGAACTGGAGTACAGAGAATCCCAGGTTGAGGAAATAACCTTTACAGCGCTCTACGGCAGAATTGATCAGAACGCTTCCGGGATTCCCGTTTCCGCGATGGCAGGACAGGCCCTGACGCTAGCCATGCCGCGTCCTGCGGAAGCTGAATATATGGACTGGGAGCTTTACCTGAACCGTGATTTTGACGACGACTGGCAGGAACCGGATCAACGGGGCCGCGGCGTCATCAATCTGAAGATTCCCAGCGATAAGGTCGAAGCGGGGAATACCATCGAGCTGCGTGTCGACGTCGGTGGAACAGGCTACGAAAATAACCACCAGGATTACCGGATCCGCGTGATTGAGGCACCCGAAGACAGGATCCAGCTGACTCTCAGCAAGCACGAAGCACAGGTCAATGAGGACCTCACGGTGACGATCTCCGTGGATGAAGGTCTGGAACCGGAATTTGTCCAGTACTACAACGGCGACAGGTTCTGGAGCTACTGGGACGATGAATACAGTTGGGACGATAAATGGATCTGGCTGGATGAGAACCATCAGTGGGTTTTCGATGGGGAAAGCTTTGGCAACACTGGCGTCCGGACGCTGTACGCCCGCGTGTGGGTTCCGGGCGAGACAGAAGAAGACGAAGGCTACTGGATCGAGAGCGATCCGGTCAAGCTGACGCTGACCCGGACCGGCATGGTCGGAGACATTACCATCCGCCTTGAGAAAGCGGCGGTTACCCGCGGCGAGACGGCTGTCCTGAACTATACGGCGGGGGCTCATTCCGACGAAGGCCGCTTCGATCTCCACCACAACAGAAAGCAGGATAACGAAGAATATCATATGCCCTGGCAGCAGGATGCAGAAAACCATCAGTTCACATTCTCCACGGCGGGGATGCCGGCAGGTGAATACCGGCTGAGCGTCTGGGCCGGCGGTGAGAAGGGCTATGAAGGGCGGGAGAGCGGCAGCGTCTGGCTGACCGTCAATGACAGCGGCATCCCGGAAGGCGAAGTCCGGCTGTTTATCGAAAAGGACGAAGCCCTGACAAATGAAAGGATTCCTGCCAGCGCGTTCGCGCCCGGCGCGGACTGGGTGGAAATCATCCGGAGAAATGAAGACGGCTGGGAACAAGACTTTGGAAGAAACTGGGGAGAAGGCGTTTCCGGCAGCTTCAGCGAGGGCAATCCGCAGACGGTTCAGGTATTTGCCCGGGCTCATTACTATGAGCTGGACGAAGAAGGCGGGCTTATCCCTATAGGGGTGGAAGAGGACGAACAAGAACAATGGAAGGAACTTGATTCTAGAGATTCCCAAGTTGAAGAAATCACCATTACAGCGCCTTACGGCATGATCGAACAGGATGCTTCCGGAATTCCCCCTTACGCAATCGCGGGACGGGACCTGAATCTGTATATGCCGTATCCGTACATAGCTGAATATATAGAAGACCCATATATGGACTGGGAGTTTTTCCTGAATCAGGACGGGGAAGACTTTGAGATGGATGCACTGTATGATGACGGCAGCGGAGCTGTTAATCTGACGGTTCCCGGCGATGAGATCGTCGCGGGCAAGACGATGCTGCTGCGGGTCTGGGTCGGCGGAAAAGGCTGCGAGCATAACCACCAGAACTATCAGATCCGCGTGATTGAAGCACACGAAACAGGAATCGAGCTGGCTGTCAGCAAGAACGAAGTGCAGGTCAACGAAAAACTGGCCGTAACCATAACGGTGAATAAAGAGCTGGCAGAGGGCGAGCGCGTCAGGTATTACAACGGAAACGGCTTCTGGTGGCACCAGGATCCGGATACCGGCGATGAGATCTATGACCTGGATCTGGATGAAAACAACAAGTGGATCTACAGCGATGAAAGCTTCGGCGGCGCCGGCGTGATGACGCTGTATGCCTGCATCATCCCCGAAGGCGAGGATGACAACGAAGCGGCGTGGACGATCAGCGATCCGGTGAAGGTGACTGTTACCCGGACCGGCAGGGTGGAACCTTTCGAGGTGAACCTGCAGCCGTCCGTGGTTACCCGCGGGGAAACAGTTGTCGTGAGCTATCCCGAGATGGAGCACTCCTATGAGCCATGGTATGAGCTCCGCCACTCCCTGAACCTGCCGGAAGGAGAAGAGGGGTTCCATTATGATCTGAGATGGTATCTGGATGAGGAAGAGAACCGGATTGTATTCTCCACGGCAGAAATGCCGGCGGGTGAATACCGGCTGAGCGTGAATGCGGCTGGTGGCCTGGGCTATGAAGGCCGGGAGAGCCGGCCGGTCTTTCTGACGGTTGAAGATCCCGCGGAAAACGCGGTTGCGTTTGAGGTTTCCAAATCCGAAGTTCAGACCAATGAGGATCTCCAGGCCGGCGTTTTCGCGCCGGGCGCTGACTGGATTGAGATCTGCTGGCATGACGACGATACCTGGGATAACAGAGGAGGCGATTCCTGGTCCGGATCGTACCGGTACGGGGACGCGGGAACATACCAGGCCTTTGCCCGGGCATGGTATCCGGAAGTTGATGACCAGAACAATCCGGTCTGGGAACTGGATGAGAATGATGATCCTGTCCTTGACGACGATGGAAATCCCGTCCAGCGGCATTTCCCTGTGGAATCCGACCGGAT
>CADBNG010000219.1 GCA_902795985.1 uncultured Lachnospiraceae bacterium | reverse complement strand
TCCGTCCAAGAAGAGCGAATCCAAAAAGGATGAAGCCAAAAAGGATGAGAAAAAAACGTCTGCAGCTCCGGACAAAAAGCCGGAAACAGCAGACAAACCGGCTTCTCATACCGAAACGGAGCTCACACCTGCGGCAAACCCGGCAGAACTGATCAAACAGGTCCTGGAAACCGTTGTCCGAAAAGCAATGGCAGGTTCTATAGATAATTCCACTGCCCTCGCGGACGGTGAATATACGCAGTTTGAGTTTGCATGGGACGGCGGAACCGGAAAAGCCCGCCTGACACTGGATAAGATCGTTGTCTCCGGAGGGAAAGCCACCGGAACCTTTACAGCCTCCAGCAGCAACATGACACATGTATATTACCTGGGGCATACCGGTGGGGAAGACGAAGATCCGGCATACTACAATCCTTCTACCGGGGCCTGCGGGAATGGTGTGCTTCCCATTTCAAACCGCAGCGTATCTTTCCCGGTCCAGCTGAATAAACAAACGGACATTGCCTGCCGGACGACCGCAATGACGGTCCCGCACTGGATACAGTACAATTACACGATTACGATCGATGAGACCGAAAAAGAGATTGTTACGGCCCTGACGGTTAAAAACACCGTGGAAGGCCTGGACATTTCTTCTGCCGAACTGGGCGTGATGGAGCGCTCCAAAAACACAACCCTGCGCATGACCGAAGCGAACGGGAACTTCACAAAGCTGTTCCTCGGAACGGTGCCGGAGGCTCAGGAGGAAGGGGCGGAGAGCATTTCCCTTTCCGGTGAAAAAGTCTTTACCGTCAGCCCCTTTACGGCAGACAAAAAGATGACGGTTTCGTTTTACTCCAAAAAGGACAAAACCTGGCATGAAGCCACGCTCAAGGCCGATACCTCCGCCAAAACCCTGACGCTGGCCGAAGGGGCAAAGGCCGATTATTCCAAAGTCGAGGCGGCGAAGAAAAAGGTTCCGTCCGATCTTTCTGTTTATAAAGAAGCCCGGGTCAAAACCCTGAACGAGGCATTGAATGCCGTTGTGGAAGGACTCTACGCTTCCGAGCAGGACCGGGTGGATGCCTTTGCGGACGCCATTTTAAAGGCAGTGAAAGCCCTGGAAAAGGAAAAACTGACCATAAAGGTCAAGGCCGTCGATCAGGAGACCGGGAAAAAGATCAAAAACGCGGTGATCAAGGTCCTGAACGAAAAGGGCAGGACCGTGAAGGCCGATGAGGAAGGCGTTTACAGCCTGGAAGACGGCACCTATACGATAAAGGCTTCCGCGGACGGCTATGAGAAAGCGGAGAAGGAATTTACCCCGACCGTTGACGAGACCGTAACTCTGAAACTGAAGAAAAAAGTGGTCATTCCACCGGGAACCACCATTTTTGAGGAGAACGAAAAGGATCCTTCGAAGACCAACCTGTTCAATACGACCGGCATGTTCAAAGTGGTCAGGGCGACGCTGGTGAGCAAAAAGAACGATATCCGGCTCACGGTGGTATTAAGCGGACAGGGCTATCATTATCTGTTTAAAGGAACGTATGAAGAGGCCCTTGCCAACGGGCTGAACAAAAAGAACTGGATCAAGGGCTCCGTCAATTCCGACGGGCAGTGGGAATTCGTCATTCCGCTGGAAAAATCCGAGTCGTTCATCCCCATCGTTGCCGTTTCGGATGCTCATCTGCAGAAGGTGGAAAAAGGGGAAGAAGAGCTGGGCGACGCGATTTTTGCCCGTCAGATTGTTCTGGATCTGAAGAAAAAGACCCTGACCGCGGGAGATTACGATGAGACCGCCGAAATTACGGTGATCAGCAAGACCGAAAAGTTCAAGGCCGAAAGCAATGGGACGATGGAGATCATCGGCGGCCCGAATTCCAACAACTATGCCTGCAAACCGGCAGTCACCATGCAGGATAAACGGTATACAAAGGCCTTCATCGGCACGGCGGAAAAAGCAGCTGAGAAGGGAGCCAGGACCATTGCTCCGCAGAAAAACACCTTCCTGTTCGAATTTGTGAACTATTTCAGCGGAAGCGGAAAAGTTGTTACTTTTGAAGATAAAAAGCCGATTGCGGTGGCCTTCTATGATTCCGAAGAAAAGGCCTGGACCGATTATAAGCTGACCATCGACAAAGCAGCCAGAACGGTGACGATCGAGGCGCTGAAAGAGGATGAAGCCCCGCCGGAAGAGCCGGATCCGGAAGATCCCGACAAACCGGGATATCAGGATGACAGTAACGAGGGCACAAGCGCGGTGGACAGCGCCACGACCCTTGCCGACGGCGTGTATACCCCGAAGAGCTTCACCTTCTCCGGCGGGACCGGAAAAGTTATTATTCTCTGCGATAAACTGGAAGTGCGCGGCGGACAGGCCTACGCCACGATCCGTTTCGCAAAACCGAATGGCGGGGCGGCCAGTGTGGACAGCCTGCGCGCCAACGGCCAGACGTATTCCGGGTTCAATGTGTTTACCATTCCCGTGCAGCTGAACGCCAATAACAAAGTTGTAGGGCGGACGACCGCCATGTCC
>CADBNG010000218.1 GCA_902795985.1 uncultured Lachnospiraceae bacterium | reverse complement strand
GAAGGCGAAAAACCGGTGAACATCGTACGGATCATGGTCAAAGCGCTGCCGACCGTCTCCGCGCGGAAGAAAACAAAAGCCAGGACGACGACCAGGGCGGTATAGATCCAGCCAATTACGTTCCCTTGCAGGCGTTTCGCCCATTTACCCCGCTCTTCCAGAACGGAAAAAGTGCCGTGGATCAGGCCCCAGATCACGAAATTGATGCCGGCACCGTGCCACAGTCCGGTCAAGAAGAAGACGATATACTTATTCAGCATCGTACGGGCGGCGCCTTTCCGGTTCCCGCCCAGCGGAATATAGAGATATTCTTTAAACCAGGTGGAAAGGGAGATATGCCAGCGACGCCAGAAGGCTTTGATGGTGGTGGCGCCATAGGGGTGCGCGAAGTTCTCCTTCAGGGAGAAGCCAAACATGCCGGCCATGCCCAAGGCCATATCGCTGTAGCCGCTGAAATCGTAATAGATCTGCAAGGCGTAGAGCAGGGCTGCCGTCCATGCGGAAGCCGCGCAAAGCTGCTCCGGGGCCAGGGCATAGATCTGGTCCACCGCCACCGCGCAGGTATTAGCGATCAGGACTTTCTTAGCCAATCCGAAGATAAAACGCCGCAGTCCCAGTGCGGTCTTCTCCGCGCTCGTCTTCCGCTCGGCGAGTTGGTCGGCGATATCGTGATACTTCACGATTGGGCCGGCGATGAGCTGCGGGAAGAAAGTGATATAGAGCAACAGGTCCGGATAGCGTTTCTGTACCCGGGCGTCGCCGCGATAGACGTCGATCACATAAGAGAGCGTCTGGAACGTATAGAAGGAAATGCCGATCGGCAGCCGCAGGCCGAGCCCGGCATATTTAAACAGGACGAGCAGTCCGATATTGAAAACGACAGCGACGGTGAGCAAGGTTTTCCCGAAGTTGACGGACTTGCCGGTTGGATGGTCCGGCGCGCTTTCCTGCTCCTTGGCTGCCGCGATCCCGCGCGCCAGAAAATAATTGACGACGCTGCTCGCCAACAGCAATAAAATATAGACCGGTTCCCCCAGCGTATAGAAAAGCAGGCTGGCGATCAGCAGCAGGATATTCCGGGCCCGCAACCCGGGAATCAGATGATAAAGGCAGCAGGTCACTGCCAAAAAGAGCAGAAAACTGATGGAACTGAAGACCACGGTTAGATCACCGCTCCTGTTTTATTGATCCGCATTAATCGACTTGACGGTAAAGCTCGATTGCCTCAACGTTCCCGTCAGCCATATAAAAATCGATCCCGAAGGCATCGCGTTCCAAACGCAGAAGCTCTGCCCCCTCTTCACTGAGGTCGCTGCCATAGGCTGTGGCCAGCTTCTCCCGACTGTCCCCGACCTGAATGCCGCTCGCGATCGCCGCCTTTTCGCTCAGGATCTCCACGGCGTCCACGCGGTCTTTATCCCCGTCCGGGTACGTATGGATGATCAGGTCCGGATAAGTAAAGACCTTATCCATGCCCTCATAAAGGCAACTCTTACTCTCTTGAACGTCTTCGGCATCACCGAGCGCTGCCGCGACCTCCGCGATGTCCTGATCGAGCGCGATCACGGTCTCTCCATAAGCGACCTCGGTATCCTTCAAGCTGATGTTGGTCTGCGGCTGCGCGCTGTTGCTTTCACTGCTTCCGCCGCCGGCGGTGCCAGCATTCTCTGTCGCACTTCCCCCGCAGGCGCTGAGCAGAAGCAGGAGCGCTATCAAAGCCATAACCAGTATTGCTTTCTTTTTCCCTTTATCCACGTTTCATGCCTCGTTTCTATCTTGAGTTCTTTTCCCGTCCGGTCACCTTGCCAATCTGCGATTTCGGTTCCTCAAGGAGTCTCCGGGAGTTTGCTCTTATCCCACTCATAAGTCAGAGGGCTGGTATACTTGGGATTCTGGTACGAATAAGCTTCCAGTTCGGCGGTCGTCAGGAGGAAGCGTTCTCCGCCCCATCCGGTCGTGGCGTCGATGTGGTACCAGTTCCCATCCACTTTCACCATGACCCAGAAGTGATAGTTCTGATAGCCCGGTACTTCTTCCGTTTCAAACCCGGCTCGCATCAAAAGAGCCCGCAGTGCGGTACAGAAAGCATAGCAGTCGCCTTTCCGTTTGGCCAAAGCGACTTTCGCCCCCCGCAAGAAGTCCCCTTTCATTGTGACGCCGCTATAGCGGATCTCTTCTTCGACCCAGGTATAGATAGCGTAAGCCCGTTCACGCTCATCCATATCTTTTTTAATGATCTCCACCAGGACCTGGTCGCACAGTTCATTCACTTCTTCACTGCCGGTATCGGCAACAGCCAGTTTCCCGCCATCGTTCAGCTTGATCTTCTCGCCGCCGCAGGAAACCAACGTGAATGCCATCAATATCATCAGCAGCACAGCCGTCATACGGATCGTCAACTTCCGAATTGCCACCGCCTGATTCATCTTGCCTGTCTTCTCGCTCTTGCCTTCCATCTTCTTCTGCCTCTTTTCCAGACATTCGCATAAGCGCTTCCGAAAATCATTTTCCAATACGCATCTATTCTACTACAAAATGCCAGATTCGTCATTTTCATTTTCAAAGTCATCCCTTCTCCTCTCTTTCATGCCCTGTCACCACTCAGGCGAGGAAACGCGCTGTCGCCGCTTGGAAGAGAAAAGGCCTTCTGGCTCAAAATTCCGGGGGTCTGTGCTCCAAGTGGCGACGAGCTTCTGGCGAAAATGGCTAAATTCAGCCGTTTTCGAAAATGTGCCTGATACCGCCGCTGCCCCTGCCCAGGGCGGTCTCCGGTATTTTAGCTTCCGGCGAGGGAAAACCTGGTACTTTTACCTCGCGATCAGGCTCCTGATACCGCCGCTGCCCCTGCCCAGGGCGGCCTCCGGTATTTTTAGCTTCCGGCGAGGGAAAACCTGGTACTTTTACCTCGCGATCAG
>CADBNG010000217.1 GCA_902795985.1 uncultured Lachnospiraceae bacterium | reverse complement strand
TCCCAGATCAAAAGGCTGGCAGCGGGCCTGCTGGATATCCATGGGCAGCATGATCATCAGTCGCTGCTGTACAGCGACCGTCAGCTGGAAATCCTGGACCGTTATGCCGGTGAAGAAACCGCTCCGCTGCTTGAAAAAATGTCCGCGCAGCATTCACTGGCCGTATCCCTGCGCAGGGAATACGAAGCTTTTGATATGGATGACCGGCAGCGTCTGAGGGAAAAGGAGCTGCTGGAGCATGAGCTGAAGGAGATCCGCGAAGCAGCCGTCCGGGAAGGAGAAGAAGAGGAACTGGATGCCAGATACCGGAAACTGGAACATGGCCGGGTCATCCTGAGCACCCTTCAGACGGTTCACCAGCTTGCCGGTTATGATTCCGGGGCTGCGGACCGGGTCGGACGCGCGGTCCGCGAAATGGAAAGCCTGCGGGATCTCGATCCCGAACTGGATCAGATTCATTCCCTGCTAGCGGATGCCGATGCGCTTCTTTCCGATCTCAATCACAGCGTTTCTTCTTACCTGGCGTCCTTCTCTTATTCGGAGCAGGAGCTGGCAGAGTGCGGGCAAAGACTCGATGAGATCCGGCATATTCAGTCAAAATACGGCAGTACGGTAGGAAAGATCGAACAGTATGCTTCGGATCTGGAAGAACGGATGTCGTTTCTGGACCATTACGAACAGGAAAAGAAAAACCTGGAAAGCCGGATTGCCCGGGCAGAAGAAGAAGAGAAGCAGACCGCTCAAAAGCTCAGTTCGGTCCGCAGGGAATACGCGGCCCGGCTGGAGCAGGAGATTATCCGGGAATTGTCGGAGCTGAATTTCCAGGGAGTACAGTTCCGGATTGACTTTTCGGAAAAAGAACGGATCCTTTCGGACGGGATGGACCAGGTGGAATACCAGATCAGCGTGAATCCCGGAGAACCGCTTCTGCCGCTTGCGAAAATCGCTTCCGGCGGTGAGCTTTCCCGGATTATGCTGGCAATAAAAACCATCCTGTCTGCCAATGATCCGGTGGAAACCCTGGTTTTTGACGAGATCGACGCCGGAATCAGCGGAAGGACCGCGGTGTCGGTAGCGGAAAAGCTGCAGAGGATCGGCGCTTCCCATCAGGTGCTGTGCATCACGCATCTCGCTCAGATTGCCGCTGCGGGAGATGCCCATTATGCGATCCGCAAGATCGTGGAAAATGAGGAAACACAGACGATAATACAGAAACTGGACGGGGACCAGTCCGAAAAAGAGCTGGCGCGCCTTCTCGGCGGGGCAGCTATAACGGACACGGTTCTTCAAAACGCAAAAGAATTGAAGGCGATGGCCGGACGGAGGAAAGAATAATGCAGATTTTATACGACAGTACAAGAGGCGGAGAAAAAAACGTACCTTCCAGTGTGGCGGTCCTGAAAGGACTGGCTTCCGACGGCGGACTTTTTGTTCCTCAGAATGTTCCGGAATTCGGACAGCCGCTGGAAAATATGGTTGGCTTTTCCTACCGGGAGCTGGCTTTTGAGATCATGAGCCGGTTTCTGACCGACTATACGCCGGATGAGCTTCGGTATTGTATCGAGCATGCCTATGACGAGAAGTTCGATGTTCCTGACGCGGCGCAGATGCATTCCTGCAGCGACGCGGAGTTCCTTGAGCTTTATCACGGGGCGACCATCGCGTTCAAGGATATGGCTCTGTCCATTCTGCCGTATCTCATGACCACTGCGGCCCGGAAAAACCATATGGAGCATGAAATCGTGATCCTGACGGCCACCTCCGGCGATACGGGCAAAGCAGCCATGGCAGGATTTGCGGATGTTCCAGGAACCCGGATTATTGTCTTTTATCCGAAGGACGGGGTCAGCAAAGTTCAGGAACGGCAGATGGTGACCCAAAAGGGAGAGAACACCTGCGTTATCGCGATCCGGGGCAATTTTGACGATGCCCAGACCGCAGTGAAGAAGATCTTTAATGACCGGGAAATGGCCGCGCAGATCAGCAATGCCGGGTTTGAGTTCAGTTCGGCCAATTCCATCAATATCGGACGGCTGGTTCCGCAGGTTGTTTATTACGTATGGGCCTACCTCCAGATGGTGCGTGCCGGAAAAATACACTGCGGAGAGAAAATCAATATTACGGTGCCCACCGGGAATTTCGGCAACATCCTTGCGGCTTATTATGCTGCGAAAATGGGCCTTCCGGTGAACCGGCTGATCTGTGCTTCCAATGAAAACAGGGTTCTGTACGATTTCTTCTCAACCCGGATTTACGACCGGAACCGGGAATTTGTCCTTACCAGTTCTCCTTCCATGGATATTCTGGTTTCCAGCAATCTGGAACGGCTGATTTACGAAGCAGCGGGTTATGACGCCGAAAAATGCGCCGCCTATATGAAGGCGCTTGGCACCGACGGCCGTTATGAAATCACTCCCGAAATGAAGGAAAAGATGAAGCTTTTCATCGGAGGAACGGCCAGCGAACCCGAAGTGTTCGACGTTATCCGTTATTATTATGAAAAAGAATCCTATGTAATCGATCCGCACACGGCGGTCGGAGCCGCTGTGTACAGGAAATACCGGGAGCAGACAGGTGATACGACTCCCACGGTCATTGCCAGCACTGCCAGCCCGTATAAATTCGCTTACAGCGTCCTGAAGGCCATTGATCCCTCCTACTGTGAAGAGGATGAGATGCGGCAGTTTGCCGATCTGCGGGACCGTTCGGGCGTTCCGTATCCGCTTGCGATCCGTGAGCTGGAAGGGGCTGAAATCCGCCATAAGCTTGTCATCGAAAAAGACGGGCTCAAAGAAGCGGTACTGAAGCAGCTGGGCCTGTAAAACGGCAGACGGTATTTACCCATTGAAAGGAGTCACTGCGCACACGGGTAACGGTGGAGCTTTTTCCGGCCGCTGCGCGGGATTATCATGAGCGGAACAATTTCAGTGATCAGCTTCAGTGAAAGCGGATTTAAATTCCAGGAATCCCTGAAAGCCGATATATGCCAGTGGGCGGCGCTTCAGGAGATGCAGACTGAATGGTACTGCAAGGACAAGAGCGGATTCGGGACGGAAGGAACCACCCCGGTGACGGTGCCGACGAAAGAGTGGTCCGCGAACCGTTTTGAAGATTCGGACATCATTATCTATTTCTGTACCGTGGCGAAAGCGGTGCGCAATTTTGCGCCGTCGATGAAAGGGCAGCTGAACGATCCGGCGGTCCTTGCCATTGACCAGCTGGGCCGGTACAGCATTCCCATCCTCTCCGGTAAAAAAGGAGAGGCTTACGAGCTGTCCCTCTGGCTGGAGGAAAAGTCGGGAATTACGGCGGTCAATTCCGGCCGTTCCGTTTCGGAGCATTCCTTCTCGATCGCTGAATTTGCCCGGAAAAATGACCTGGTCATTTCCAACGACAGCTATGCGAAGGAAATCTCAGCTGCGCTGGATTCCGGTGAAAAAATCGGGTTTTATACGGAGTTTCCGGTAAAAGGCGATCTTCCGGAGGGAATGGACTGGGCGGAAAAAGGGCCTCTCGGAATCAATCTGGGCCCGTCGTATCATACGGCTTTCTTTGTGCATACCCTCTGGCTGATTCCCCGGTGTCTCGAAATCGGAATCGAACTTTCCGGAGAACAGACTTCGAGGGATATTGACCTTGCCCTGACGGAGCTTCTGAAGAATCTGAGTATATATCCGGAATCCATTGCCTCCGTCCATGCACCGGAATCGGAAACCCTTCCCGTTCTGGAGAACTACTGCTCATTGATGGAATATCCCCTTCATGTTCATCACCTTTCGGAGCTTGATGAACTGAAAACGGTATTTCCGTCCATGGAGTATTATGAATGCGCGGCTTTAAAAAGCGGGGATTCCAGAATCATCGCCCGGATCAGCACCGATCAGGGCATTCGTATCGCTGTCGCACAGAAAAAGATTTATGTGGATTTTGAAGCATGAGCACGATTCCTGAAGTGGAACTTTATACCGACGGAGCCGCGAGGGGCAACCCGGACGGTCCGGGAGGATACGGCTTTCTTCTGCGTTTTACCGATTCCAGAGGCACCGTTCATGAAAAGGAAGGCTCCCAGGGGTATGTCCGGACCACCAATAACCGGATGGAACTGATGGCTGCAATAGCCGGCCTGGAACAGCTGGAAAAGCCCTGTCATGTCCGGCTTTATTCCGATTCCCGCTATCTTGTGGATGCTTTTAACCAGCACTGGCTGGATTCGTGGATTAAGAAAGGCTGGAAGCGGGGACGGAACGAGCCGGTTAAAAATCCGGATCTCTGGAAACGCCTTCTGGCTGCCGTAAAGCCCCATACCGTGGATTTCATCTGGGTTAAGGGTCATGCGGATAACGTTTTTAATGAACGGTGCGACCGTCTGGCCACCGGAGCGGCGGACGGAGAAAACCGGATTGAGGACGAAGGACTCGTAATCTGATCCGGGAGTGTATGTACAGGGAGAGTATACAGCATTGTCAGACGTAGGAATTATTCTGTTTAATCAGCTGGTCACCATGGCTATATTCATGCTGGTGGGATATATTGTCATCCGCACCGGTCTGTTTAATTTTGAATCCGCCAGCCACCTGACAAATCTGCTGATCTATGTCATTACGCCGCTTCTGACTCTTTCCTGTTTTAACCTGGAGTATTCTCCGCAGGACAGCCGGCTTTTC
>CADBNG010000216.1 GCA_902795985.1 uncultured Lachnospiraceae bacterium | reverse complement strand
TACCTCCTGAAGACGCATATTTTGTCCACAGGCGGTAAATTATCCTAAGAATTTGATCTTGCTTCCGGCAAGTGTACCGCCTGAAACTCATTTTGACGGGCTCAGGCGGTACAAATCCTTTTTATGGTTTACATAACTCTATCTAAGAAGGAGTCTGTATGTCCTTTTCATTTACATGACCCTATTTTGGGAGGAGTCTGTATGTCTTTTCGCTTACATAATGTCACTCCCGGCAGTTCTACATGCTGAATATCATGCATGTCAAACTCTCCGGAAGGACATATCGTATGCTTCATTCTGTAAACAACGCAGTGGAATAATACCGGTCGCCGCTGTCGGGAAGCAGGGCAACGATGACTTTGCCTTTGTTTTCGGGACGTTTTGCCAGCTCGATCGCGCCGTGGAGGGCAGCTCCTGAGGAAATTCCGACGGAGATTCCTTCTTTTTTAGCCAGAAGCTTTGCTGCGGCGAAAGCGTCTTCGTTCGCTGCTTTAAACACCTCGTCATAAACAGCCGTGTTCAGGACGTCCGGAACGAAACCGGCGCCGATGCCCTGGATCTTATGAGAGCCGGATCTTCCTTCGGAAAGGACCGGGGAGTCGGCGGGCTCCAGCGCTACTACTTTAATATCCGGATTCTGCTCTTTTAAATATTCTCCGGTGCCGGTGACAGTGCCGCCGGTGCCGACGCCGGCGATGAAAATGTCTACTTTTCCGTCCGTATCTTTCCAGATCTCCGGGCCGGTGGTAGCTTTATGGATCGCAGGGTTGGCCGGGTTTACAAACTGTCCCGGAATAAAGCTGCCCGGGATCTCTGCTGCGAGCTCTTCTGCTTTCGCGATCGCGCCTTTCATGCCCTTCGCTCCTTCTGTCAGAACAAGTTCTGCGCCATAAGCCTTCAGGATGTTTCTGCGCTCAACGCTCATGGTCTCCGGCATGGTCAGGATAATGCGGTAGCCCTTTGCCGCGGCAATCGAGGCAAGGCCGATTCCGGTGTTTCCGCTTGTCGGCTCAATGATGACGGAGCCTTCTTTTAAAAGCCCTTTCTGCTCCGCGTCTTCGATCATTGCCTTTGCGATACGGTCTTTGACGCTTCCGGCCGGATTGAAGTATTCCAGTTTCACCAGCACGGTTGCTTCCAGTCCCAGCTCTTTTTCAATATTTGCCACTTCCACAAGCGGCGTATTTCCGATCAGTCCAAGCGTTCCTTTGTAAATATTTGCCATAATGCTCTCCTCTTCTTTCCTCCGGTCTTCCCGGCCGGATAATAATTCTTACTGTTCCTATTGCCGCAGGTTTCGTATTCTTCTTTATTTCACAGCTGCAAATCCGTTTTCCAGATCTGCGATGATATCATCAATGTGTTCAGTTCCGATCGACAGCCGGATCGTGTTCGGACGGATCCCCTGATCTTCCAGTTCCTCCGGGGAAAGCTGGGAATGTGTCGTCGATGCCGGGTGGATCACGAGGCTCTTCACATCCGCAACATTTGCAAGGAGTGAAAAGATCTTCAGGTTATCAATGAACTTCCAGGCTTCCTCCTGTCCGCCTTTGATCTCAAAAGTAAAGATCGATGCGCCGCCGTTCGGGAAATACTTTTTATATAATTCATGATCCGGATGATCCGGCAGGGCCGGGTGGTTCACCTTGCCGACCTGCGGATGACGGCTCAGATACTCCACGACCTTTTTCGTGTTCTCTGCGTGCCGGTCAAGACGAAGCGACAAGGTTTCCACACCCTGCAATAGGAGGAATGCATTGAACGGAGAGATCGTTGCTCCGGTATCCCGCAGCAGGATCGCCCGGATGTAAGTGACGAACGCTGCCGGACCGACTGCATCGTAGAACGAGACTCCGTGGTAGCTGGGATTCGGATCTGCAATATTCGGGTATTTTCCGCTGGCCTTCCAGTCAAAAGTTCCGGCTTCGACAATGATCCCGCCAAGGGTAGTTCCGTGGCCGCCGATAAACTTCGTCGCGGAATGAACGACAATATCCGCACCATGTTCAATGGGCCGGATCAGGTAGGGCGTCCCGAATGTATTGTCGATGACCAGCGGAAGTCCGTGATTATGAGCAATCTGAGCAACAGCATCTATATCCGGGATGTCACTGTTTGGGTTTCCAAGCGTCTCAAGGTAGATCGCCCGGGTGTTTTCCTGAATCGCGTTTTCCACTTCCGCGAGATCATGTGCATCTACAAAAGTAGTGCTGATCCCATACTGAGGAAGTGTATGGGCAAGCAGGTTATAACTGCCTCCGTAAATCGTTTTCTGTGCGACGATATGTCCGCCGTTTGCAGCCAGCGCTTCGATCGTGTATGTGATCGCTGCAGCTCCCGATGCTAAGGCAAGAGCTGCACTGCCGCCCTCCAGGGCTGCCAGTCTTTTTTCCAGCACTTCCTGGGTGGAGTTTGTCAGTCTGCCGTAAATGTTTCCTGCGTCCGCAAGTCCGAAGCGGTCTGCTGCGTGCTGGCTGTTGCGGAAAACATATGAAGTTGTCTGATAGATCGGCACGGCGCGGGCGTCGGTTGCCGGATCCGGCTGTTCCTGTCCTACATGTAACTGTAAGGTCTCAAATCTGTATTCACTCATAATATTTCTCCTTTTATTCTGCTTTTATTTACGGTGAACATCCGGTTTCGGCATAAGAAAACCGGGAGCTGTAGGATCCAGAGCTCCCGGGCAAAAGACTTATAGATCAGGATCGACACTTCTTATCGAGTCCATCAGAGGCGCGCAGGCATATGGCTGGACGCCCCGGTCTTATAACTTGCCCGGGAGTTAAGCATTCGACAACACCACATGCCCATATACTGTTTGTGATTTCCGGTTTGGATCATCACTGTGCCTCCATTATTTGCTTTCAGAAGTTGGATATAATTTATCACCATTCACCTACTATGTCAATAGGCATTATAAATATTTTTTCTCCCGAAATATTTATGTGTTTTCACTCTGTCTTTTCCGGTAATCTTCCAGCGCGGACCGGATCGCTTCCTCCGCCAGGACCGAACAGTGCATCTTATAGTCCGGCAGTCCGTCCAGCGCTTCTGCAACGGCTTTATTCGTCAGCTTCATTGCCTCGGAAACCGGTTTTCCCTTGATCAGCTCGGTCGCCATGGAGCTGGATGCGATCGCGCTGCCGCAGCCGAATGTCTCAAATTTTACGTCCTGAATAATATCGTCTTCTATTTTTAAATACATCTTCATGATGTCGCCGCATTTTGCGTTTCCGACTTCTCCGATCCCGTTTGCATCTTCGATCACGCCGACATTGCGCGGATTGCGGAAGTGTTCCATTACTTTTTCACTGTATAATGCCATGTTTATTCCTCCGGATCCGGTTTCAGCAACCGGTTTTTCTTCTATATAAATAATATATCCATGAAACCATCTTATAATATGAACTGTTTTTTTCCGGCCATCAGATCTCTCCAGATCGGAGAAAAGCCGCGCAGATACTCTACGACTTC
>CADBNG010000215.1 GCA_902795985.1 uncultured Lachnospiraceae bacterium | reverse complement strand
AAGGCCAGGATGGGACAGAGCTTCTCTCTGGAATATCCGTTCTTTTTGGAGACTTCGGTCTGCCTTGCCACAAGGACCTTCGTTCCGGCCGGGACATTAATTCCGGCCAGCTCCGCGATCTTTTCCGCGCTTTTGCCGACGATGACCGGGTTCATTGTGCCGTTCGCCCGCAGAATAAAGCGTCCCAGTTTTCCGATATCGTCCTCCGGAAGCATATAGCCTCCCTGCGCCTCCAGCTCCCGGATCACTTCGCTTTCCAGCACGGATTCCGTGACGATGGACTGTTCGCTGGCGCAGATGGTCCCGTTGTCAAACGTCTTGCTCTCGATGATATGCCGGACGGCTTCCCGCACATCCGCGCTCTTTTCGATATAGGAGGGTCCGTTTCCGGCACCGACGCCGATCGCCGGATTGCCCGAGCTGTAGGCCGCCTTCACCATCGCCGGTCCGCCGGTGGCCAGAATCAGGCCCACGTCCGGATGCTTCATCAGCTCGCTGGTGGCTTCCATCGTCAGGGGTTCGCCGATCACCTGAACCGCGTTTTCCGGGGCTCCGGCCGCCTTCAGCCCCTCCCGGACCAGTTCCACTGCCGTCCGGATGGACTTGCAGGCATTGGGATGCGGGCTGAAGATAATGGTATTGGCCCCCTTCAGCGCGATCAGGGATTTATAGATGACCGTCGAAGTCGGATTGGTCGAAGGCACCAGCGCCGCAATCACGCCCACCGGGACCGCGACTTCATAATAATGACCGTCCCGGTCTTCCCGCACGACCCCGACCGTTTTCAGATCCTTTATGGATTCGTAAAGGATCGGT
Organism: uncultured Lachnospiraceae bacterium; assembly: GCA_902795985.1. The sequence continues at coordinate 2,077 of CADBNG010000215.1, read as the reverse complement.
CCGGCCAGCGTATTCTTAAGGACCTTATCCTCCCACTTCCCGAAGCCGGTTTCGTCCACCGCCAGCTTCGCCAGATATTCCGCCTTCGGCTGGCAGGTTTCCACTACCGTCCGGACCAGCCGGTCAATATCCTGCTGGGACCAGGCGGAAAGTGCCTGCAGCGCCTCTTTGGAATTCCGGATCAGATCACGGACTCCCTGAATGGAGCGAAGATCATCATCCATTCTTTTTCTCCTCTCGTGTGCTATAACAATACTTCCGGATGGGCCGCCGCATGTTCCACCGCTTCCGCAAAAGCGATGCAGGCTGCCCGGCATGCCGACTGTTCTCCGGTCAGAAGCCCTCCGGCGAAATTCGTCTCCGTAGGAGGACCGTAAAACACTTTCAGTTCCACTTCCGCGGCCTTCAGCGCGAAATCCAGGGCATAGACCGCTTCCAGCGGCGGGGCGATCAGGTACGCCATAGCCGTCCCCTCCGGAACGTCCGCCATTTTGGAAAGATAGCTTCCCGTCCTGGAAATCGTATGATTGAAATAAACGACGCTGTCATCCTCGTTCGCGCTGTAAAAGCAGCACTCTTTTTCCATATATTCCATCATGGCATTCAGCCCGCTGCGCACCTCGCTCGGCCCCGGCCCGGAAAGAATGCCGATAAACTCGCCGGCATATTTCGTGCTGGCGTTGGAAGACCCGGCAAACATGGAACGGGCATAGGCCACCTGCACGTCCGCTTTCTTCGTCGCCTCATCCAGGGCCGCATAGGATACGTCATCGATATCCGTAGTGATCAGTCCCAGCGCGCGGTGGTCTTTTGGAACTTCCAGCCGGGCCAGAAGGGCCGGATCACCGTTCGGAAGGATCTTGCTGTTCAGAACTTTTGCCCGTATGGGATCTCCTCTCATGCCTCTTCCCTCCTTACAGACTCAGGTCGACTCCACTGGCTTTCTTTTCCAGCATGGTGTGAATAATCTCCGCCACATAAGCTCCGGCTTCCACGGAATTAATTCCGTCCCGATGGATATTGCTGACCACCGTCCGCCTGGATTCCGGCATTCCGACGGTGGCCCGGTAGGCCAGATAAGCGCTCATGCTTTCCGCGGTGCTGAGGCCGGGGCGTTCGCCCAGCAGTACGCAGGTTACTTCCGCGTCCAGCAGTTCGCTGATCTCATCCATAACTCCGACACGGCCGAATTTCACAAAGAAAGGCGTCCCGGTGCTGATTCCGAAGCTCTCCAGCCCGCTCAGGACGGCGGGAAGGATATCCCGCACATTGGCCTCCACCGCTTTGGAACTGAGCCCGTCGCTGACATAAACCTGGGCCTGTACATGCTTTCTGCACTTCTGATCCAGAAGCGCGCGTCCCTCATCGCTCAGCCGCCGCCCCAGATCCGGCCGGGTCAGGTAATTGCTTTTATCCGTGCAGCGGGTCTGGACGGAGAACAGGTCCATCTCCTCCAGCAGTGCCGGATCGACTTCGCTGAACACCGAATCCCTGGCGGTCGCGTGATTGGCCCGAAGCGTCAGCATCGTAACCGTATTCAGCCGGGAACCGGCCCTCCCCGCGCCGATGCGGGCATTGGTCATCTGCCGCATCCGCTCCATCATCTCCGTATCCATGGGATGGGCGATCAGGATGCGCTGCCGCACTTCCGGGCTGCAGATGTCCACCAGCTGGTCATCCGGGATTTCATCCGGAGCCGCCTGGGATTCCTGCGCAGGGGCCGGTCTGCTGTTCTCTTCCCCCCAGCCGGAAAAGGTTCCGGCTTCCTGTTCTTTCATGATCCCGGCGATCACATCGCGGATCAGTATTTCAAGCTGGTTCTGATCGGTCATTTCATCTCCCCCGTCCCATAAAAATCGTCGGGTCTCCGGCATTTTGAGTCAGCCGGCCGTTTTCCATAATGCCCATTTTTTCGCACCAGCGCTCAAACTCCCGGATGGGGCGCAGCCCCAGAACTTCCCGCACGGCATTGGCGTCATGATAGGAATTTGTCTGGTAATTCAGCATGACGTCGTCGCTCGCGGGGATGCCGATCACGTAATTGCATCCGGCCGCGGACAGCAGCAGCGTCAGGTTT
>CADBNG010000214.1 GCA_902795985.1 uncultured Lachnospiraceae bacterium | reverse complement strand
CTGTTTACGAAAGGCGGGGTATCGGAAGAGGAACTGAACCGTCTGACGACATCCTGTTCAATGACCTGCGGTTCCTGTCAGTTTATGGGGACCGCGCATACGATGTGCTGCTTTGCGGAAGCCGTCGGAATGACGCTGCCCGGCAGCGCGCTGATCCCGGCCGTATATCTCGAACGGAAGAGAAGCGCGTTCCGGAGCGGTGAAAAGATCGTGGAACTGGCTTTGAAAGGCATCACTTCCCGGAAAATCCTGACATGGGAAGCGCTGGAAAACGCCATCTCGGTGATGATGGCCGTCGGCGGTTCGACCAACGCCGTGATCCATACCTGCGCGATCGCTCATGAACTCGGGTTCGACAGTTCCCGTGTACTGGAAGCGTATGACCGCATTTCAGAGAACGTGCCCTATATCTCGAGAATTTCACCGGCTTCCAGTGAAAAGGACTGTGAGGACCTGTACCGGGCCGGCGGGATTCCGGAGGTGATGAAGCAGCTGAAAGAGAAGGTGCATCCGGATGTCATGACCGTCAGCGGAATGACACTGGGGGAGAATCTGAAGGAGTATGTTCCGCTGTTCCCCGTTGATCATAATCTGATCCGTCCGCTGGACGATCCGTACAGCGCCACCGGCGGCCTGGCCGTCATGTACGGCAATCTTGCGCCGGATTCCGGTATTGCCAAGCCGGCGGCGATTGCCGAAGAAGCCCGTCAGTTCACAGGGACAGCGGTCTGTTTTGACCGGGAAGAGGACTGCCTCGATGCAATCCGGGAGGGGAAGATCCGGTCCGGCCATGTCGTTGTGATCCGTTATGAGGGGCCGAAGGGAGGCCCGGGCATGCGGGAGATGTATCTGACGCTCAAGATGCTGAACGGCCAGGGCCTCGCCAAAAGCACCGCGGTCATTACCGACGGCCGGTTCTCCGGAACGAACAACGGCTGTTTCGTCGGCCATATTTCACCGGAAGCGGCGGAAGGCGGACCCATCGCCCTGGTGAAGGACGGCGACCGGATCACGATCGATGTGATCAGCAAACAGCTTACGCTGCATGTTCCGGATGAAGAGATGGCGAAAAGAAAAGAGGAGTGGCGTTATACTCCTCCGGCGGGTTTGACCGGATATCTGGCAAGATATGCGAAGAGTGTGAGTTCCGCGGATAAAGGAGCGGTGCTGGAGTGAGAACCGTCGGTTCAATAAAACAAAGGAACGCTTTAAGTGGTCTGTCAGTAATCCGTCTTATTGACTATCCTGTCCGGGTTTCGTAACATAACCTGTAGAGGAGGCAGAAAGTGGGAAGCGAAAGAACCATTGAAAACAACCTGACGCAGGGCAGTGTGTTTACTACCCTCTGGAAGTTTACCCTTCCCTTTATCGGGGCAAGGCTTCTTCAGACGCTGTACAGCATGGTGGACCTGTATATTGTCGGGAGATACGCAACGACAGCGGACGTTTCGGCAGTATCGGTCTCCGGTACAATCACCACTTCTTTATTGATGGTGCTTATCGGGATTTCAGTCGGCGCCACTGTTATTGTCGGTCAGCGTTTCGGCGCCGGGGATAAAAAATCCCTTTCTTCCGCGGCTTCCACCTTCTTTTCCCTGGCATGGATTATCGGGGCGGTGCTGTCGGTCATCATATTTGTGATTGCCGTGCCGGCCCTGCAGTGGATCAATACGCCGGAAGAAGCGATGAAAGGCGCCATCGCCTACACAAGAATCTGCAGTGTCGGATTTATCTTTCTGGCCGTCTACAACATGCTTTCCGGCTTCCTGAGAGGCATGGGCGACTCCCGTTCGCCGCTGCTGTTTGTGGGAATTTCGACGGTGGTCAACATCTTCGGTGACATCCTGCTGGTCGGCGTATTCGGACTCGGCGCCGCCGGAGCGGCGATCGCTACGGTCTTCGCGCAGATGATCTGTATGGTGTACGGGATCTTCCACGTAAAGAAAAAAGGGTTTCCTTTTGATTTCCGGCCGAAAAGTTATCGTATAGTGAAGGAAGACGTTCAGAAGCTGTTTCAGATCGGAATGCCGGTAGCGGTTCAGGAGCTGCTGGTCATGATTTCGTTTTTCGTCCTGGAGATGGTGATTAACGAGTACGGCCTGGACGCATCCGCGGCAGCCGGGATCCTGGACAAGCTGTTCCTGGTTGCCATGATTCCGACCACTGCGTTCAACAATTCGATCTCGGCCATGGTGGCCCAGAATATCGGCGCGCAGAAACCGCAAAGGGCCATCCAGTGCCTTATGTACGGTTCCCTGCTGAGCGGGTTGTTCGCCGTCGCTTTTTTCATCCTGGCCTGGGTGATGCCGGCCCGGCTGGTCGGCATCTTTACGACCGATACAGGAGTTATTCAGGAAGGGATCCAGTATATTGCGGGATACAAACTGGATTTTCTGGCCTGCTCCCTGTTTTTCTGCATCACCGGTTTCCTGAACGGCGCCGGCCGGACCCGGTTTACTCTGATCAACAACTTTGTATCGACTTATCTTGTCCGCATCCCCTTCTGCCTCGTTGCGGCAAAGGTCCTGAATGCGGGACTGTACGGCATCGGATTTACCCTGCCGGCGGCTTCGCTGGTTTCGCTGATTATCGCTTATGTTTATTTCTTTCAGGGGAAATGGAAATAATGGCGGCAGGGCCGGCCTCTTCGGAAAGGAACCGGAAGACATTCGGAACAGAAACCATATGAAAATCCTTATCAGTGCCTGCCTCGCAGGCGAAAACTGCAAATATAACGGCGGAAACAACCGGAATCCGGCTGTTTTGAAACAGCTGTCAGACTGCGAGGTCCTTACGGTGTGTCCGGAGGTACTGGGCGGACTGCCTACACCCCGGGTACCGGCGGAAATCCGCGGCGGCGTGGTAATGACGAAAGACGGAAGAAGCGTTGATACGGAATACCGTCTCGGAGCGGAAAAAACACTGGAAATCGCGAAAAAGTTCCGGCCGGACCGGGTCATCCTGCAGTCCAGGAGTCCGAGCTGCGGCGTGAATCAGCGGTATGACGGCACTTTTTCCGGAACACTGATCCGGGCCCCCGGGGTAACCGCGGAACTGCTGATGGCAAACGGGTTTCATGTTGTCGATGCGGAGGACTTCGCAGAGAACGCCGGAGGGGAAGAATCTCCCGGTTCCCGTCGGAAGGAACAGGGATGTAAAGAACCATGAACTACAAGAATACTGTCCGGGGCGTATTTATTGACCGTCCGAATCGTTTCATTGCCCATGTGGAACTGGACGGAAAGACGGAAACCGTCCACGTGAAAAATACGGGCCGGTGCAGGGAACTGCTGATCCCCGGAGCCGAAGTCTGGCTGACAGAACCCGGCACACCGGGCAGAAAGACGCGGTATGACCTGATTGCTGTCCGTAAACAGAACGGAATCCTGTTCAATATTGACAGCCAGGCACCGAATCAGGCGGTCCGGGAATGGCTTTCGGACCAGGACTTCGACCGGATCCTTCCGGAATATACCTATGGCCGTTCCCGAATCGATTTCTATATGGAGCGCGGCCGGCAGAAATACCTGCTGGAGGTCAAGGGCTGTACGCTGGAGATAGATGGAATCGGGTATTTTCCGGATGCCCCGACAGAACGGGGCGTGAAGCATCTGACGGAGCTGGCAAAAGCAGCGGAAGAAGGATATCACGCGGCCGTGGCTTTTGTGATCCAGATGGACGGGGTTTCCGAAGTCCGGCCGAATGCGCAGACCCATCCGGAGTTTGCGGAAGCGCTGAGCGCGGCCAGGAAAGCGGGAGTACAGATCCTGATGCTGCCCTGCCATGTGGAGCCCGGCAG
>CADBNG010000213.1 GCA_902795985.1 uncultured Lachnospiraceae bacterium | reverse complement strand
ATCGATGATGAAAAAGACGGCGGCGATCTGCTGATCCCCATGCAGCAGCAAGAGCAGTACGGCCTTGTTTCAAGTGCCTGCCTTGACCAGTACAGAAGCAAGATCTATTCTTTGCGCCCTGGTGAATCCGGTCTGGAGGCTCTTCCGTTTTCGGCTGCAAAATATGATTATATCTGCTCGTTTGCATTTTATAACGGAAAGGTCTACTACTGCTGCAAGGAGAGCGGAACCAGCGATTATTACATGGCGCTTTACGAGGCGAATCTGGACGGATCCGGACAAAGAGAACTGTACGCTCCCTCGGAATTCAATTATTCTTTGAACCACTTTGTTTTGAAGGACGGCTTCCTGTACTTCACGAAAGGCTACTGGGCCGGATCGACATGGATCGATGATTATCATCAGATCGATCTCATTACCGGCAGCGTTGCACCGGTAGGAAATCCTCCGGAAGATGTCATGAAGGCTCTCGCAGAGACAAGCGGTTATTTCGAGCGTAACGGAAATCAATTCTATACCGCCGGAGGCAGCCTTCCCCGCACACCCCTGCAGATCGTCTGGGAAAAGGAAGATGGAAGCACAGAAATACTGGTCAACGGAAATGTTTCCATAAGACTTGAAGGCGTCTTTTCGACCGGCATTCCCGGTGATTATGATCTGTACTACAGCACGTTTACTGCTGACGGACAGACTGCCGGATTGTACCGCATGAATCTGGTTACCCGGGAAACCGAGCTGCTGGATTCTCACATGGCAGTCGGCGGAGGGATCTATTTTAACTGGTAAAGACTGAGGGACAGGTAAGACCTGTCCCTTTTGTGTCGATTTTTAACACAAAGGGACTGTCCCTTTGTGTTATTTTTAGTCGATGACTTTTTTCCTGTTCTGCCATTTTCCGGAGAAGAAATAGATCGCGCCGGGGATAGCGATGCCGTAGGGGGCGATGCCGAAGCCAAGGACAAAGCCATAGAAACCAAGGTTTAAGGTTACGCCGAAGAAATAACTGGCGGCGGCGCGCAGGAAAGAGTCCGTGAAAGATAAGAACATTAAAAGCTTCGTGTTTCCGATTCCCTGTAAAAGGCCGTTGCCGCCGCGCATCAAAGTCATGCCGGGGAATGTCCAGATTACAGCCAGAATGAAGGTCCTTGACAGATCTAAAACTGCCGGATCATCCACGAATAAGGAGAACATTTCGCGGCCGAACGTCAGATACAGGAACATGAAAAATCCTGCAAACACAGCGGAAAAGCACCAGGTCCAATATACGATCTTTTTTATCCTGTCTGTATGTCCGGCGCCCATGTTCTGTCCGATCATCGGCGCTGCTGCCATCTGGATGCCAAGAGTGATCTTGTTCGAAATGTCATCCAGTTTTACGCCGGCTCCGAAGGTCGCTGATGCCGCCACGATTCCCAGAGAATTGACAAAGCGGTTCACAAAGACCATCGTAAAATTGACGCCTGCTGCCAGCACCGACATGGGAATGCCAAGGGAAATGATCTTGCCGAGAATGTCTTTTCGGATCCGAATCATATCTATTGTGATATTGCAGTAATACCCTTTCCGGTTTCGGACAAAGAAAAACAACGCTGCGAGAAAAGAGCCCGCCTGTCCGATGATCGTTGCTGCCGCGGCCCCGGCTACACCCCATTTCAGGCCGCCGACAAACCAGATATCCAGTCCCAGATTCACAACTGCCGCAACGATGATAAATACCAGCGGGTGTTTCGAATCCCCAAGGCCTCTCATAATTGCCGTGACCGCATTGTACCCGCAGACGAAAAAGATTCCCCAGGCGCAGATAGTAATATACTCTCTGCCCATCTGCATGGCATCGCCTGGGATATTCAAAAGCGCAAGTCCGGGCTCCCGAAGAAGAACCGCTATCGCTGTGATTGCAGCGGAAATCAAAACAGCCGTTGCAAAATAAGAACCTTCAAATTCCGTCAGTTCTTTTTTTCTGTCCGCACCGAGAAGCTGTGAAGATATGATCTGCCCGGCGGAAAAGAATCCCATCGCCAGCATTCCGACAAAGTTCACAAACATACTTCCCTGTGAAACAGCCGCCAGACCGGCGCTCCCCACATACTGCCCGACAATGATCATATCCACCACAGAATACAGCACCTGCAGCGCATTCGACGCAACAAAAGGAAGCATAAACCGTGTGAGCTGCGCGGGTATACTTCCTTTTGTAAAATCTTTTGTCAGGTTCTTCGTCTGTGCCATAGCTGCTTCCTGTGCTCCGTTTTTGTTATTATAGCACAATGCAAGCAAGCCTTTTTAGTCCTAATATTCAAATAGTTGAAGATTTGTGACAGCAACACAGAGGGGACGGTTCTTTTGTGTTATTCCACAATTATAAACTGCTTCGAAGCACAGAGGGGACAGGTTTAAACCTGTCCCCTCTGTGTTAAAAACCGACACAAAGTACACGTCCCCCTTGTGTTATTTTTTGCCGCGTCTGCGATGATCTTCTTCGATGTCTTTCTTCCACGATGGGTTGAGGGCGCTGCCGCAGCGCATGCCGGAGACGGCGTTGCTGACGACGCGGTAATTCAGTTTTGTTCCCTCCGAATCGCTGCAGTAGGTTACAGCACGGTCTTCGTTGATGCCGTAGTGTCGGGCTGTTTCTATGGCGTCGATATTGGCGCCGAGGAATAAGAATTCCCAGCCGTATTTTTCTTTTTCGTGGGTGATCATTTTTTTGATCTCGTCGCTGGAGTACAGGCGGCTGGAGTTTTCAAAGCCGTCTGTTGTGATGACAAAAAGGGTCTTTGCCGGCACGTCCTCTTCTCTGGCATACTTGTGGATCTGACTGATGTGATGAATCGTTTTTCCAATGGCGTCCAGAAGCGCGGTGTTGCCGCGAACATAGTATTCTTTTTCCGTCAGCTTCGGAACCTCTTCAACCGGCGCCCGGTCGTGGATGATCTCGTACTTATGATCAAATAATACAGTCGTTACATACGCCCCGCCGGTCTTCTCCGTAGTTCCTTTTTTCTGTTCCTGGATCATGGAATTGAATCCGCCGATCGTATCCCTTTCAAGTCCGCTCATCGAGCCGCTGCGGTCCAGGATAAATACCAGTTCTGTCATATTGTTTTTCATAGGTTTGTCCTCCTTGTGTTTATTTCTGATATATAAATACCAGATGGAGGAAACAAAAAGGTCGCCCTCCGGGCGACACTTTCACTGTGACATAGATCATACGGGACGAGTGTCCCTTTGTGTTAAAAAGTAACACACCGGGGACGGTTCCTTTGTGTTACTTTTTAACACAAAAGAACCGTCCCCAATGTGTTGTTTTTCAACTCAAATTCCCCAACAAATTCTGATCAAATGCAAACAGGGCTTCGTTGATCTCGAAGATGTTGTAATTCTGTTTCTGGATAAAGTAAGAAATGATCAGATCAAAACGATCGCTTCTGGAAAGAGCGTAGCCGGCTTTCATGAGCATTTCGTCGATCTCGGGTTTTGGAAGCTCCAGGGCAATGGCAAAGGCAAGCGCCGTGGGTTTGGAAGGTTTGTAGAATTCGTCGCCGCGGATCTTGGAAAAGAGTTTGCGGTCGATGTTGGCCTTCTTGTAGCATTCCGGATCGGTCATGCCTTTTTCATCGATGCAGCGAAGGAGCATTTGCTGCCAGCTTTCGTCCTTTTTCTTCAGCCAGT
>CADBNG010000212.1 GCA_902795985.1 uncultured Lachnospiraceae bacterium | reverse complement strand
CCTTCCGGCGGCCATCGCCACAGTCGTGATCCTCACAATATATACAATGAACAATGCAGCGCCCCGGCTGGATCATTATGAGTTCAACATCTGGCTGGCACTGCCGTATTTCCTTGTGCTGATCCTTGCTTTGATCGGATTGAACGTCTTCGTTGTTCTGGGCATCGGAATCATTCTGTTCCTTCTGGTCGGAGGCGCAGCCGGAACGATCACTTTTTCCACCGGCTTCCTTGCTATGGGCAGCGGTACCAGCGGCATGTTCGAAACCATCATCGTTACGATACTTGTCGCCTCGATCAGTGCGCTCATGAAAGAACATGGCGGGTTTGACGCGATCCTTGCTTTCATCCGCAAGCATGCAAAAACATCCAAAGGCGGCATGTTCGGGATCGGACTTCTGACCGGCCTGATGGATGTGGCGACAGCGAATAATACCGTTGCCATCGTTATTGCAGCGCCGATCGCAAAAGAGATCGCGGATGAATATAAGATCGATTCCAGAAAAGTCGCTTCTCTGCTGGATACCGTTTCCTGTATTTTCCAGGGAATCATTCCTTACGGAGCGCAGCTGCTCATCGCAGCCAGTCTTTCCGGAATCAGCAGTATCTCGATCATACCGTATCTGTTTTACCCGTTCCTGCTGGCAATCTGCGTCATCGTATCGATCCTGTTTACAAAAACCGGCAAAAAATAAACAGACACTGCTGTGCAAAGCTGCGGGTTTTCTGTGGCAGCGCCTTAAGACCTGTCCCTTTTGTGTTAAAAACTGACACAAAGGGACTGTCCCTTTGTGTTAATTATGGATAAGACATATATCGCAATCGATCTGAAGTCTTTTTATGCTTCCGTGGAATGTCAGGAGCGGGGGTTGGATCCGCTTACGACGAATCTGGTGGTGGCGGATGAGAGCAGGACGGAGAAGACGATCTGTCTGGCGGTCTCGCCTTCGCTTAAGTCGTACGGCGTGTCCGGAAGAGCAAGGCTTTTTGAGGCGGTGCAAAGGGTCAAAGAGGTAAATGAAGAGCGCTTAAGCAGGGCGCCGGGCAGGGCGTTCAGCGGGTCTTCGTATGATAATACACAGCTGGTGAAAGATCCGTCGCTGAAACTGGACTTCATTATTGCAAAGCCGAGAATGGCGAAGTATATGGAGATCAGTTCGGAGATCTTCCGGATCTATCTGAAATATGTTTCTTCGGAAGACGTCCATATTTATTCCGTGGATGAGGTCTTCATTGACGCGACGGATTATCTGAAAATGTATTCCATGAGCGCCCGTGATTTTGCTATGAAAATGATCCGGGATGTTCTGGCCGGGACCGGGATCACCGCAACGGCCGGGATCGGAACGAATCTCTATCTGGCGAAGATCGCGATGGATATCGTTGCGAAGCATATCCCGGCGGACAAAGACGGAGTGCGTATTGCCGAACTGGACGAAATGTCTTATCGCAGACAGTTGTGGGGACATAAGCCATTGACAGATTTCTGGCGAATTGGCAAAGGATACGCAAGAAAACTTGCAAAATATGGAATGTACACCATGGGTGATGTCGCCCGCTGTTCTCTGGGCGGCAAAGGAGACTATTTAAACGAAGATCTTCTGTATAAATTATTCGGGATCAATGCGGAACTGCTGATCGACCATGCCTGGGGATATGAAAGCTGCACGATCGCCGACATCAAGGCATATGTTCCGGAAAACAATTCCTTAAGCTCCGGTCAGGTCCTGCCGAAACCCTATGTTTTTGAAAAAGCGAAACTGGTCTGCCGAGAAATGACGGACAACCTGGTTCTGAGCATGGTGGACAAAGGGCTTGTCTGCAATCAAATGGTGCTGACAGTCGGATATGACATTGACAATTTAAAGGATCCGGAACGGGCAGAACGTTACAAAGGCCCGGTCACAGCCGACTGGTACGGCAGACTTGTCCCGAAAGAAGCGCACGGCAGCATCAATGCAGGAGAATATTCCTCTTCCGGAAAACTGCTGATCGGTCTTGTTATGAAGCTTTTTGACGAGATCGTGGATAAAGAGCTT
>CADBNG010000211.1 GCA_902795985.1 uncultured Lachnospiraceae bacterium | reverse complement strand
TTCCTGCGGGAGGTCTCGGAAGGAAGGAAATCCTTCTCGCTCCCCCTCTCGCTGACGGACTGTGCCGATTATCTCGCAGCCGACCGCAGCGCCATGATGCGCGAACTGGCCGGTCTGGAAGAGGAAGGGCTCATCCGGCACAAAGGAAGGCAGTTCACCCTGCTCTCCCCCTGGCCCGGGACTAAATAATATCACGCTGCGACCTGTTAACCCCGATCGTCCATCCGGAACGGATCGGCCCGCAAAAGGAGACACTCAATGAAAACACCATTCCTGACCAAAGAAAAAGCACTGGAGATCCGTCAGAGCATCCCGACCCCTTTCCACGTTTATGACGAAGCAGGCCTTCGCAGGAACGCAGCGGCGGTAAAGGATGCTTTTTCATGGAACAAAGGCTTCCGTGAGTATTTCGCCGTCAAGGCTGCCCCCACCCCGGCGCTGATGAAGCTGCTCGGCGAATACGGCTGCGGCTGCGACTGCTCTTCCCTGACCGAGCTGATGCTCTCCCAGGCCTGCGGCTTTACCGGCGAAGACATCATGTTCTCCTCCAACGTAACACCTGCGGAAGAATACAAAAAAGCCGCCGAACTCGGCGCGATCATCAACCTGGACGACTTCACCCATATCGATTTTCTGGAAGAGACCATCGGATACATTCCGGAGAAGATCTGCTGCCGCTACAACCCCGGCGGAACCTTCACGATTACCAACGACATCATGGACAACCCCGGCGATGCCAAATACGGCATGACGACGGAGCAGCTGTTCGAAGCTTTTAAAATCCTGAAAGAAAAAGGCGCGAAGGAATTCGGCATCCACGCCTTCTTATGCAGCAACACCGTCACCAACGAGTATTATCCGATGCTGGCAAAAGTCCTGTTCGAGGTCGCCGTACGGATCTCGAAGGAGACCGGCGCCCACATCACGTTCATCAACCTTTCCGGCGGCGTGGGCATTCCCTACCGTCCGGAGCAGGAGCCGAATGACATTAAGGTCATCGGCGAAGGAGTACGCAGGGTCTACGAAGAAGTGCTCGTTCCCGCCGGAATGGACGATATCTCCATCTATACGGAAATGGGCCGCTTCATGACCGGCCCCTACGGCGGCCTTGTCACCACCGCGGTGCATGAAAAGCATATTCATAAGGAATACATCGGCTGCGACGCCTGTGCCGCCAACCTGATGCGGCCGGCGATCTACGGCGCTTACCATCATATCACCGTCCTCGGCAAGGAAAACGAACCCTGCGACCACAAATACGACGTGACCGGCTCCCTTTGCGAGAACAGCGACAAATTCGCCATCGACCGCATGCTTCCGAAGATCGACAAGGGCGACATCCTGTTCATCCACGACACCGGCGCCCACGGCTATTCCATGGGCTACAACTACAACGGACGTCTCCGCTCCGCGGAAGTCCTGTTAAAGGCCGACGGCAGCTTTGTGAAGATCCGCCGCGCCGAAACCCCGAAGGACTATTTCGCCACTCTGGACATCACGGACGAGTATCAGAACATTCAATGGTAGAGGAGAACCGCATGAACGGAAAATACATCGCTTACTTATCCTACATCGACATCTGCCGTGTTCTCTGCGAACACACGGACAGCCCCATTCTCAAAAACGAGCTGGGCTATGAGACTTTCATTCCCCCGATGGACTGCTTCTATGCCAGAAGCTTCATCACCGAAGAATCCTTCGATCTTGAAGCGATCACCGCGGACCTGGCCCAGAAGATCCGGGAAGAAAATTATCCGAAGCGTCTCTCCTTCTTCGCGGAGGACGCGCCCGCAAACTACGCGGAGATCCTGACAGACGCCGGGTTTGTCCTTGGTTTCAACCAGGCCGCCATGTACGGCCATCTGGACCAGCTGAAGGACTTCCCGCAGCCCGCGGGCGAAGCTCGCCTCATCACCTTAGATGAACTCGAGGAATGGAAGGTCGCCATGAAGACCGGTTTCGGCCGGGGCGAGACCGCTGAACCCGGCCTGTACGAAGCCCTGATCGCCATCCCGAACGTCGATATCTACGGCTGGTTTGCGGACGGAAAGATCGTCGGCACCATGATGGCCGTGGAGAACGGCGACATCACCGGCCTGCACGAAGGAACCGTCCTTCCGGAATTCCGCCGCCAGGGCATCATCACCGCCCTGATCCGAAAAGGCGCTTCCGACTTCCTGCCCAAAGGAATCCGGACCGCCTCCATGCAGGCGTCCGCCATGGGCGGCCCGGTCTATGCCAGCCTGGGATTTATGGAGACCGGCCATATCGAGACATGGATCTTTAAGGAATAAAACATGTGCGGAAAAGGGCTGTTCCCCTTGCCCGCAAAACACACGATTTCTATTCAGGAGGAAAAAAATGGAAACAAGACCCTATATCCCCTGGGACCTCGCCGCTTCCTTTATGACGGACGTGTTCGTGAAATACGGGGTACCCGAAGAAGACGCGAAGATCTGCACGGACGTCCTGCTCGAATCGGACCGCCGGGGCATCGAAAGCCACGGCTGCAACCGCTTCAAGCCCATCTATCTGGACCGGATCAAGAACGGCACGCTGCTGCCGGTCACCAACATTGAAATCTTAAAAGAGACCGAAACGACCGTCGTCATGGACGCCCACGACGGCATGGGCATGGTCGCCAGCCATAAAATGATGGAAATGCTCATCGGGAAGGCGAAAAAATACGGCATGGCCGGCGGCGCGATCACCAATTCCACCCATTACGGCATCGCCGGATACTGGACCGGCATGGCTGAGAAAGCCGGAATGATCGGCATCTCGGGCACGAACGCCCGGCCCTCCGTCGCTCCGACCTTCGGTATCGACAACATGATGGGCACCAACCCGCTGACGTTCACGATCCCGACGGACGAGGAGTTCCCGTTCAATTTCGACTGCGCGACCTCCACGATCCAGAACGGCAAAATCGAATTCTACGCCCGCCAGGGCAAAGAGACGCCCCCCGGACTTGTGGTGGACCGGGAAGGCAACACCATGACCGAATCCGCGAAGATCCTGACGGAAATGCGCGCCGGCCGCGCCGCCCTGCTGCCCCTGGGCGGTCTCGGCGAAGCCACCGGCGGCTATAAAGGCTACGGCTTTACCGCCATCGTGGAGATCCTCTCCGCGGCGTTTGCCGGCGGCCCCTTCATGAAAGCCCTGGGCGGCAAAGACGAAAACGGCAATAACTGCATGTACCATCTGGGCCACTTCTTCTTCGTCATCAATCCGGAATTCTTCATGGGCCTGGACGTCTTCAAGGCCACTGCCGGCGCCATCTGCCGCGGCCTGAGAAATTCCACCGTCGCTCCGGGCGCCGAACGCATCTATACTGCCGGCGAAAAGGAATACCTCGCGTGGTGCGACCGCAAGGACAAGGGCGTACCCGTGGGCGAATCCATCCAGAAGGAATTCATCCAGCTGAGGGACGAATGCGGCCTGGATTATCACTTCCCGTTCGAAGATTGACCGTTTGTATAACAGAATCCAGAGTTTCTGCTCAGGACTTTGTCCGCAGTCTGAACCACCGGCTAAGCCGGTGGTTCATGATTATCCGGGAAAGAGCCCTTTTGTTTTCATTTTACGGAGCTGCTTTTGACAAAGTACAGAGACTTTTCCTGAAAAACAAAAATCCCTCTGTGCAGCGCTGGAAACGGATCGCATTTTTCCCGGCCGATTTCGGCACTTTACAGAGCTTTTTTCTGTTCATCAGTAAACCCGCTGTATCAGAGGGTGCAGAACGGAGCTTCGATAAAAGAAAAGCGTGACAAAAAGCAGAGGGTTTACCCGTTATATCTTAAAACCTCTGATTGATTTGCCATTAATCCAAACGTGAACGGCAATAGTTGGGACGGATTACAGAGGTTTTGATGCATTTTTGTCAAAAGTTCTGTCTGAGGATGCCATTACACCGGAAAATATGCTTTGCAGAGCACTTACTCCTATAATTATGCAAAGCAGCCCAGCCTGAAGAAAACAAAAAGGGCAGGATGCCGACGCAAAACAGCGGCGGATCGAGCCGTTGAAAGAGAACCTCAGGCTGAAACAAAGCTTTGTCTTCAATGCAGCCCAGCCTGAAGAAAACAAAAAAGGCAGGACGCCGACGCAAAACAGCGGCGGATCGCACAGTTGAAAGGAAACCTCAGACTGAAACAAAACTTTGTCTTCAATATGAAGGCGGGCCTTCCGGCCCGTCTTTTTTATTGCGATACCTGATTTTCCTGTGGGACCTTCTTTTCCCGGAACAGCTGACGGATCAGCAGCGGGCCGATCCGGCCTCCCAGCAATGCCGCCAGGAAGATCCAGAACAGCATTCGCGCGGGAAAACACAGCAGCAACAGTACAGAGACCGCGAAAGGTTTGCGGATCTGCGCCCCGAGGGCTGCCGCCGTAACAATTCCGGCGCCAAAGACCACATGGCTCCCGGGATCCGAAAACACCGCCATGGACAGGGCAAACCCCATGCAGGTGCAGGCAAAGATCACCGGGAAGAAATGACCGCCCTTCCAGCCGAAGCGGATGCAGAAGGCTGTCATCAGAAGTTTCAGAATACAGACTGCCGCAAGAAAGACCGGAAGATACGAACCGTATTCCGCCATCAGTTCCGCCATTTCCTCTTCCCCGGAAAACAGGATGACCGGGAACACCAGTCCGGCGACCGCGATCGCGGCGCCGCCGATCACCTCTTTCACGACCGGAGGGATCTTCTCCGCCGCCGCCTTCGTGATTTTTTCCGAAAAGATAAACCACACCGACAGCGCGATACCGACCGGCACATACAAAAGCATCATCGCGTAATCGCCGGCGCCGACCGCGACCGAATCAAAATGCGGGAATCCGCCCATTGCCTCTCCGAACAGACGGTTGAGCAGACCGATGACCAGAAACGACGCGACGGTCGAAACCGCATAATACAGCAGCCGCAGCCCTCTTGGAAGAAGCGCCCCGTCCTTTT
Organism: uncultured Lachnospiraceae bacterium; assembly: GCA_902795985.1. The sequence continues at coordinate 1,473 of CADBNG010000211.1, read as the reverse complement.
CCGGACTGCCCTCTTCCACCACAAAAATACCGAACAGGGGCGAATGAAAGAGCTGTCCCAGCGTGACCGCTTCCCCGATGCGCGAATACTCCGCTTCGTGCTTTTTCGCGTAGGTCACATTATCGCCAACCCAGTAACAGAGCGCCGCGATAATGCCGGTCAGCCCGGCTTCGGGACCGACGCTCGCGCCGAGCGCCAGCGGAAGAAAGGCGCAGACCAGCATCACGAGCATCGGATGATAGGGATAGTGCTTCTCTTTCCGCACCTTTTGCATTACGACCGAGAGCTCATCCGGATAATCCCCGTATTTTTTATGGAGGAATCCGAGCAGCACGCCGCCGAGCACACAGAAGGCGATGGATAAGTAAGGGGTGTGAAGCTGTGCCGGCACCACTCCCCAGAGGAGCGTGACCGCCCCGCTGACGGCCTTTAAAAAGCACCAGATCACTGCTCCGGCAAAGGCCCCGAGGCAGAATGTGAACGCGAGCATCTTCGTCTCATTTGCGAGGTCTGTTTTTTTCATAAGTCCTTCTCCATGCTCACTTTTGTGCCTGACAGTAGTATCAGCAAGTAAATGAATTTCATCATAGTCTCCGCATTACTTATGCGTACTGTTCAAGACAAATGGTCTATCTCATTATAATGCAAAAACAGTTTTCGTCCAATCAGTTCCGGTGATCCATCCCTCTTCTTTTACGTTTAAGCATACGCCATGAAATCCCTGCCCGGCCAGCTTTTATTTCCGGCTGATCCCGGTGATACTCTTTTTACGGAATAACAGACACTCAAAATGCAGGGACGAAAGCCCGCCCCTGCATCATGGGTCTTCCGGCTGTTGTTCCGGAACGGCATAAGGAGAGAGATGAAAACCAGGAAAGTACCGCGGTCCTTTCGGATCTGCAGCACCGGCTTTTATCCGGGATGCGACCGGCGGCGGCGGCCCCGTGAGGGATGGAGGGTATTTTCGGAACCGCCGCCCTGTCTGCAAATACAATCGGATAAAAGACTGTCTGCTTTTCAGCCGCAGCCTCCTTCGGATGCTGCGGAGATGATCTTCGGGCTCCGGAGTCCGGTTTGAAAATGATTAAGAATACACAAGAGATCAGATACAGGCTTTACCGCCTGAAGACGGATCTTTTTTTGGAAGAAGCGGACGAAGAAAAACGCCCGTTCTCCAAGAAAACGGACGCTTGCGCGATCAATCGATCCTTTGGCCGGGAGACTCTGCTCCCCTGCCCATCTTCTTTTCAAACACGGATGGCCAAATCGTTTCCGATACAATGACCCGGGTCCTTTCGGACCGGCCAGGCATCCATAGAACAGATCTGCTCCTTAGGACGCAAGGCTCGAAGACTATTCAATTAGCAGGCCCTGCCTGCTCTGTTACTATGGCACATTCAAGCGGGAATGTCAAATTTTTTTAGGGGGGCGAAAGGGACTGTCCCCTTTGGCGAAGGGACGGAGGAGGGGGCG
>CADBNG010000210.1 GCA_902795985.1 uncultured Lachnospiraceae bacterium | reverse complement strand
CTGAAGCATATGGACAGCAAAAAGCACGAGGCGACGGTAAAAGTCCCGAACGAGCCCATTCTGGAAAACGCGAAAAAGCTGGCCGAAAACGGCGCGAAGCTGCAGATCCGGATTCCGGTTATCCCGCTGTTCAATGACGACGAGGCGAACCTCCGGGCAACGGCGGAATTCTGCAAAGAGCTGGGAGACGCGGTTACGATGGTCCAGCTTCTTCCCTATCATAACATGGGAACCATGAAGTATCTGCGGATCAGCGACGAACCGGTGGCGGAGGCGACCCCGCCCAGCGACGAAAAGATGAACCGGATCAAGGAAATGTTTGTGGAATATGGTCTGCCTGCGACCATCCACTGATCGATAGGAAACGGAAAACTTGAAAAAACAGGAGGAAAACATCAATGTATGAGCTGAAACCTTTAAGCGAACGGATGGACCGGCTTCGCAAAAGAATCCGCGACCGCGTGATCCAGACAGATGCGGAGCGGGCGCTGCTTACCACGGAGAGCTTCAGGGAGTACGGAAACGCGGTTCCGCAGATCCGCAGGGCGAAGACGCTCTATCATATCTGTGAGAAAATGACGCTTCTGGTCGAAGACGAAGACGTTATCGTTTCCAATTACGCGAAGCATTTCTGCGGATGCTCTGTCAATCCGGAATTTAACGGAATCGGCTGGATCCCGGATCGTATCCGCAGCGGCAGCTGGACCCTGCGCGAGGACGGCCTGTACCACAACCCGGATGACGAGGACATCCCGATGACCATGTCGCCGGAGGATTACGAAGCGCTGCTGTCCATCGAGAAATTCTGGAAGGGACGCACCTTCTCCGACCTGACGGCCCAGTGGACACCGGACGGCTATCAGGAGCTGGCGGAGCTGCGCGCGACCCATGCGGTCCCCGGACCGATCCAGATCTCCCTTCCCGCCGGCCATACAACCCCGGGCTTCCGCAAGATCGTGGATACCGGTTTCGGCGCGATCCGCAAACAGGCTCAGGACTGGCTGGACGAGCATCGGAATAATATTATCGGCGACACGATGGAACAGTATCTCTTCAACCAGGCTGTCGTGATCGTCTGCGACGCAGCGGAAATCCTGGCACTGCGCTACGCGGATCTCTGTGATGAGAAGGCGGCGCAGACCGAAGATGCCGCTCGGAAAGCGGAGCTGCAGGAAATGGCGAAGAATCTGCGCTGGATCTCCGTGAACCCCGCAACCTCTTTCCGTCAGTCGGTACAGCTGCACAGCCTGTATATTCAGCTGGTCCGCATGGACGGCATTCAGGATATCGGATCCTGCGGCCGGTTCGACCAGATCAACGGAAAATATCTGGAAAAAGATCTGGCGGAAGGAAAGATTACGCTGGATGAGGCCCAGGAGATCGTGGACAACTTCTTCCTGATCATCAACCGCAGCTGGGGCCCGACCCTTCCGGAGCTGGTCAAGATTATCGGTATCGGCAACACCTATATGCATACGACCATTGGCGGATGCGATCCCGAGACCGGTGAGGACGCGGCCAACGAAGTCACCTATATGGTTCTGGAGAGCATGGGCCGGATGAAGCTGCATGATCCGACCATCACCCTCCGCCTGACAAAGAATACGCCGGAGAAGCTGATGGAATGCGCCATCGCCACCACGAAGCTGGTGGGCGGACTGCCGCTGTATTACAACGATGAAGTCCTGATTCCGGCGATCCAGAAAGAGCTGGGCTATACACTGGAGGAAGCGAGAGACTACGCGCTGATCGGCTGTCAGGAGATCACCGGTTCCGGTGTCGACAGCGCCTGCTGCAACGGCATCGCGCCGCCTCACGGATCCGTTTATTACAGCGTCTGCCTGGACATGGCCCTCAACGACGGAAAGAACCCGATGAACCAGGTTCAGTCTTCGATGCATACCGGTTACCTTTACGACATGAAGAGCATCGAGGAAGTGAAGGAAGCCTTTATAAAGATGTCCCGCTATATCCTCCGGGCGCAGACTTCCATCAACAACTTCTTTGAATACCTGTTTGCCTACAACATGCCGCTGACGATCCTTTCCATCTCCATGGAAGGCTGCATGGAAAAAGGCAAGGATATTATGGCCGGCGGATGCAAGTACAATACCTTTGGCGGCACGGCCACCGGCCTGGCAACGGTTGCGGACTCCATGTGCACGATCGAATATGCCTGCTTCGATAAGAAACTCTGCACAACCCGGGAAATGTACGATGCCATCATGGCGGACTGGGTTGGCTATGAAGATCTTCAGCAGATGCTGCTGGCCAAAGTCCCGCACTTCGGAAACGGCGATCCGTACGCGGACAAATGGATGATCTGGGTTACGGAGACTTACTATTCCCTGTGCCGGGAAATGTCCCTGAAGAATTTCAAGTATTACCGTGCCGGTCTGTACAGCGCGGCGGATCATGTGGGACAGGGCTATTTCACCTGGGCAACCCCGGACGGCCGGAAGGCCGGAAAGCCGCTGGCGGACGGATCTTCCCCGGCCCAGAGCCGCGACAAGAACGGCCCGACCGCGGTGCTGAATTCCAGCAGCTGCTTTGATCAGGGCAAGTTTATGGACGGTGTCTGCCTGAACATGAGAATCCATCCTACTGCGCTGTCCCGCGAAGACGGCTGCCAGAAGCTGGAGGGCCTGATCCGCACCTATATGGATCAGGGCGGCGCCGAGGTCCAGTTCAATGTGGTTTCCGCGGAAACGATGCGGGCCGCGCAGGCGAATCCGGAGGAGTACCGGGAACTGGTCGTCCGTATCGCCGGGTATTCGGCCTACTTTGTGGAACTGAGCGAGGACTGCCAGAACGACGTCATCGCGCGAAACGAAAACATGATCTGAGGATCATACGCCGGAAGCGAAAAAGCCCGGGAAACCGGAAAAAAGCGCTTCCGGCGCTTTTTTTCGGGGCCTGGTTTCATGCCTGTCTTCGTTTCCCTGTCGGGGGAAATGTTGCATGAAGGCGGAGAGTGTTCTTTTTCCAGCCGGGCCGGGTTTTATTGCGGAGGTTTTCTGAATGATGGTGAAAGCCTCGGTTGATGGATAAATCCGGATCGCATTTTGCAAACACCTTCCTGCTTTTGTACGGAGGGTTTTTATAAAAACACCGAAAGCCTCGGTTGATGGATGAATCCGGATCGCATTTTGCAGGCACTTTCCTGCTTTTGTACAGAGGGTTTTTCTTGTAATGAAAAAAACTCTGTGTTTAGAACCTCCATAAGAGATATTCCCAGCCGGGAGGCGGGACAAATTACAGAGCGTATTAAAACAATCAGAAAAAACCTCTGTCTTTCGGGAAAGTAATAAAAAGAACAATACAAATAGTCAGAACCAATTACAGAGAAACAGAAGGATACGTTTCAAAACCTCTGTAAAGACGGATTAATATGTACAGATAGGCAGAAAGCATTAAACGGAGAACGGGAAAGAGGTTTGTCTTTGAACAAAGAAATGGAAAACAGGGGCCGGCTTGAACTGGCGGTATACGGAAAAGGCGGGATCGGAAAGTCGACGATCAGCGCGAACCTTTCCGCGGCTCTGGCGCTGGACGGGAAACGGGTGCTGCAGATCGGCTGCGATCCGAAGCATGATTCCACCCGTCTGCTGCTGGGCGGAAAAAGAATTCCGACGGTTCTGGAGCATTTACGGGACGTGCCCGAAGAAGAGACAAAGGTTCCGGAGATTCTTTATGAGGGCTGGCACGGCATCGGCTGCATCGAAGCCGGAGGTCCGCAGCCCGGCGTGGGCTGCGCGGGCCGGGGAATCATTTCCGCCTTTGAATTTCTTTCGAAAAACCGGGTGAAAGAACAGTATGACGCCATTATTTATGACGTTCTCGGAGACGTGGTCTGCGGCGGCTTTGCCGTTCCTGTGCGGCGGGAATACGCGAATACCGTTGTGCTCGTGACCAGCGGGGAGTTCATGGCGGTTTATGCCGCGAACAATATTCTCCGGGGAATTCTGAATTATGACCGGGACCGGTACTGCCGTGTGGCCGGTATCATTTATAACGCCCGGAATCTGGCGGGGGAAGAAGAGCGGGTCCGGCGTTTTGCCGAAGCGGTAAGACTGCCGGTTCTGGCATGCGTCCCCCGAAGCGGTGTTTTCGCCGAAGCGGAAGAAAAGAATGTGCCGGTATTTGCGCTGGACGGCGCCGGGAAAGAGCAGGAGGTTTTTGCCGGGCTGGCAAAAATGCTGACGGAGGAACCGGTGCTTTATCCGGCCTGCCCGCTGGAGGACGAAGAGCTGGAAAAAGCGGTCCTTGGGTACGG
>CADBNG010000209.1 GCA_902795985.1 uncultured Lachnospiraceae bacterium | reverse complement strand
TGCTGTACCGGTCCGTTAATTCAGGCGGGGATCATTTTATCGGTCTCATTCAGAATGTCGTTCCATTTGTTACGTATTCTTTACATTAATTTTGTTTTGTGTTATTCTTTCTTCATATTTTCGTCTGAATTCGAGTAAAGGAGGTTGTCTTCATGAAAAGGCGCCTGTTCACTCTGATGATATTGGGAATCATTCTTTGCCTGCATTGTTCCCCCGCTTTCGGCTACCAGCCCGGCACACTCCGTTCCGGTATGGAGGGCGATGAGGTCCGACGTCTTCAGCAGGCTTTGATTGACCAGGGCTACCTTTCAGGAACTGCGGACGGCATTTTCGGAACCCATACGGAAAACGCTGTCCGCGCGTTTCAAAAAAAGCACGGTCTCAAAGCTGACGGTCTCGCCGGGCAGAAAACGCAGGACACTCTTTACGGCTCATCCAGCTCCTCTTCCCCAGCGGCTGCTCCCCTGATTTCCTCAGGCGCCGCCGTTTCCTCTTCCCTTCGGGCGGGCGACAGCGGGGAGAGAGTACGTTCCCTGCAGGTATCCCTGATTCAGCTGAACTATTTGTCCGGACCGGCTGATGGCAAATATGGAAAGCAGACAAAAAAAGCCGTCATAAAGTTTCAGAAAAACAACGGACTTCATCCGGATGGCATCGCCGGAATAAAAACGCTGAGCGCCATCTCAGGCGCCGTAAGCAAGACCGGAAAAAGCGCTTCGTCCTCCGCTTCATCCGGGTCATCTTCAGCCTCTGCCGGAGCCGGCGTCTCCGCTCCCGACAAGTCAGAAATCAAACTGCTCCACTGGTTCGACGATATCAAGCCTTCCCTTAAGGCAAAACAGACCCTGCTCATATACGATCCTTCCACTGGAATATCCTGGTTCCTGCGCGTTCTTTCGCGCGGGCGTCATCTGGATGCGGAGCCGCTGACTCTGGAGGATACGCAGGCCATGAAAAAAGCCTTCGGCGGAAAACAAACCTGGCATCAGAAGGGAGTCTATGTGCGCCTCCCCGGGGGAACCTGGACCATCGGCGCAACCCACGACATGCCTCATCTAACCGGCTCCATCACGGACAACGGATTTGACGGGCATCTCTGTGTTCATTTTTTCCGGACAATGGAGGAATGTGAGGAAAACGATCCCAATTATGGCGTTTCCAACCAGAGAACCATCCGTGAATTATGGAAAAAGCTGACCGGTGAGGTGATTGAAACCTGAGTTCCGCCGAAATCTTTCGGCAAGAAATCTTTCGTCAGGAATGTCAAGGAAAAAGCCTTGACATTCCTTTGTTTTTATGTATAATGTTCCGTTGTCAGGGCTGGAGCCTTGACAGGAGGCAGTCCAATGTCCCATGAAGAATTGCGCGACAAAGTGGATCTGGCTTTCCTCTGCGATTTCTACGGGGGGCTTCTGACGGAAAAGCAGCGCCGTGTTCTGGCCCTTCACTGTGAAGAGGATTATTCCCTGGGAGAAATTGCTGCGGAGGTCGGCATTTCCCGCCAGGCGGTGCATGAGACGCTCACCCGGGCCTCCGCACGGCTTCGTGATCTGGAAGCCGCCCTTGGAACAGCCGCCCGTTTTCAGCGGGTGGAAAGCGGCCTGCAAAGCGCATTGACCGACATTCGCGAGAATAAATACGACGAGGCTCAGGCCAGGCTGGAAGAACTTCTGGATCTGGAATAGCGTCTTGATAAGCAGGAGGATGTCATGGCCTTTGAAGGTTTAACAGAAAAACTTCAGGGTGCCCTGAAGAAAATGACCGGCCGCGGAAAGCTCACCGAGCAGACCGTAAAGGAAGGCATGCGGGAAGTCCGTATGGCCTTATTGGAAGCGGACGTAAATTACGCGGTCGCCAAGGATTTTATTCGGAAGGTAACGGACCGGTGCGTTGGGCAGGAAGTCCTTTCTTCCCTCTCTCCTTCCCAGCAGGTTTTCAAGATTGTAAATGAAGAGATGACCGAGCTCATGGGGAGCACCAATTCCCGGCTCACCTGGTCTCCCTCCGTTCCGACCATCTTTATGCTCTGCGGTCTGCAGGGCGCCGGCAAGACCACCATGTGTGCCAAATTGGCCGGTTATCTGACAAAGCAGGGGAAAAAGCCCATGCTCGCCGCCTGCGATATTTATCGCCCCGCTGCCATCAAGCAGCTGCAGGTCGTTGGCGAACAGGTGAATGTTCCTGTTTTTGAAAAAGGAACCCAGGATCCGGTGAAAACCGCCAAGGAAGCGGTTGAATATGCCCGTTATTATCAGCGGGATGTTCTGATTATTGATACCGCCGGCCGACTGCATATTGATGAAGCTCTTATGGATGAACTCGCCCGGATTAAAGCGGCGGTCCGCCCTCAGGAGATTCTTCTGACCGTCGACGCCATGACAGGTCAGGATGCTGTCAACGTAGCCAAAGCCTTTGATGAAAAGCTGGATGTCTCAGGCGTCATCCTGACAAAGCTGGATGGCGATACCCGGGGCGGCGCCGCTCTTTCGATCCGCGCTGTTACGGGAAAGCCGATCAAGTTCAGCGGAATCGGTGAAAAGCTTGCCGACATCGAGCCATTCCATCCCGATCGCATGGCCTCCCGGATTCTGGGCATGGGCGATGTGATGACCCTTATCGACAAGGCGGCTGAAGCTTTCGATGAGAAAGATGCAGAAAAGTTTGCTCGGAAGGGTATCAGCAATCGTCTGACGCTGGAGGATTTTCTGGATCAGATGCAGAGCATGAAAAAGATGGGCGGCCTGAAAAGCATGCTGAACATGCTTCCGGGCATGAGCGGAAAAGATATCGACATCGATGACAACGCCATGAAAAAGCCCGAAGCCATCATCCGGTCCATGACCCCTCAGGAACGCCGGGATCCATCCATTCTGAACGCCTCCCGCCGGAAACGAATCGCGGCCGGATCAGGAACCACGGTACAGGATGTAAACACCCTGATCCGTCAGTTTGAGCAGGCCCAGCAGATGATGAAGCAGGTCATGAATACCCGGGGCAAGGGCGGGCGGATGCGTTTGCGCATTCCCCGTATGTGATGCTTGGACTCATATACCTGATATATGATTTCCATAGATTATTTCATTATTTTTTGAGGAGGAAACCCTAATGTCCGTCAAAATTCGTCTGAAGAGAATGGGTATGAAGAAAAAGCCTTTCTATCGCGTTGTGGTTGCTGATGTGCGCAGCCCCCGCGACGGCCGTTTCATTGAAGAAATCGGTTATTATGACCCCATGACCAAGCCCGCTGAAATCAAGGTCAACAACGATCGCGCTCAGTACTGGCTCGGCGTTGGCGCTCAGCCTACCGACACCGTTCGTATCCTGCTGAAGAAATCCGGCGCCATCGAAGAGAAGTAATTCCCAAAGGAAGAAAGGATGCCCCTTATGCAAGAACTTCTTACCTTTGTGGCCCGTTCTTTGGTGGAGCACCCCGATCAGGTGAGCGT
>CADBNG010000208.1 GCA_902795985.1 uncultured Lachnospiraceae bacterium | reverse complement strand
TCACCAAGCCGGTAGTTCTGAATAGCTATATACTTTTCAATAAAAGTCATTTCTTCGTACAGCGTCGAATACTTATCCTGAATATTGATGTATCTGCGGAAGCTTTCCGCGAACAGCTTGACAATATTGGCATTTTCGTAATCATTTTTGATAATCAGGTTCATCCGGATCGATTCCAGTGTATTAAACAGATAGTGGGGGTTGATCTGCTGCTGCAGATAGGAAAGCTCCGCCTGCTGGCGCGTAATCACTTCATCCTTCAGCGCGGCTTCCTCTTCCTTCACCCGGATCACCAGATCCTCTATCTGTTTCATCATGGCCGTAAACGCCCCGTCCAGCTGCGTGATCTCATCACGGCTTTCCGGCAGAGCCTTCTCGGCTGCCAGATAATGGATGCTGGAACGGCTGACGTTATTCATCTTGCTGATCAGGCTTTCCACACCGCCGGTAAGCTGCCTGGCAATCACGAACACGAGCAGGGTCGATATCACAAGCAGGATAATGCCGGCTGCAAGCACTGACAGGGCAGACGCCGCGAACTGGCGCTGCAGGGCATCATCTGATACCAGCACGCTGACGGTCAGAATATCATTTCCCGCGCTGGTCAGACGATAATTTACATCCGCGAGCGAAACCGTCCGGTCCCCGCCCTGCAGAGCGTCCGGATCCGGAAAAAAGGTGCCCTGGTACTGCGGCTCGCTGGAAGAAAGGATGTATCCGTCCGGATCCGTAACCAGAATAACACTGTCGCCTGCCAGTTCGCCGCGGATATAGGAGTAAAACACTTTTTCCTTCACATGGGCCGCCAGGACATAATCGATCCCGGAATAGGTTGTTTTGTCTGTCACAGGCTTAAAATAAGACAGGACGGGATGAAAGGAATAGCAGTCCACATGTTTCCAGAAGGAGATGTTTCTGGAAAAGGGATCTGTTTTAAAATTTGATTCCGTGAAACCGCGGAGACTTTCACTGGCTTCATAAGAGAAATTCCCGCCCGGTTTGTCATGATAAATCCGGATACGCACATCGCCGGAGGCGCGGTTGTAGCCTGCCAGCAGCGGCTGAATATGGGCTTTATAATAATCCAGCTTTTCCTTCGTCGAGGTGAACGGACCGTTCAGATACGTTTCAAGAGGGGCAAATTCAGAAAGGTTGTCGGTAAATGTCCGGATTTTTTCCAGTTCAAAAGAATAACTGCTCTCCAGCCTCTGTGCCAGAGCGCGCGCGTTATTCAGCTCCCTGTCGTAAATAATCCGCTTGATCTGCAGCAGAAAAACCGTAAGGATGATCGTCATCGGCACAAGCGTGATTAATATGCAGGAATACAGCAGCTTTACCTTCAGGCTCTTGTTTTTAAAATAACCGGCCATACATCAAACCTCTGTACCATATACCGCGAAAGAGCATACTGCCACGCGGACAGCATGCTCTTTCAGTAGTGCGAAAAAAGATCACGCGGCATCAGAATTCGTTAAATACCTTTTCGACCTGTCCGGTACGGATCGATTCGTAAGCAGCGCAGCAGACCGCGACGGACTTGGCGCCTTCCCTGACATCCGGAACAGGCGTTTTGTCATTCTCCAGGCAGTCTGCAAAATGCTCCAGATACCTCAGAACCGTGGTTCCATGGCCGAAGGATCCCTGTTTTTCAGGCGGATATACGGCTTCGAAGGGGCTCTTGATCTCGTACTTATCAAAGACCGCCTCCACTTTGCCGCCCAGGAAATCGGAAAACTCACCGCTGGCGGAGCCCTTCGTCCCGAAGATCTTCACGCCCATCATCGGCATCGGCGGTTCCACCAGGCCGTAAGCGCCCAGGACTCTCGCGATCACGCCGTTTTTAAATTTCAGATTGAGCAGGAAGTCATTTGTCATTGTGTAATGCGTGCCCTTCGGGCTTTCGTACAGATCGCCGTTTACACCCAGGCAGTGCACGGATTCAACATCGCCGAAGAACCACCGGAGCACATCCACCGGATGGCAGGTGCCGCCGAACATCAGATCCTGCGGCATTTCGATGCGCCACGGCGTAGCGTCAAACACAGGCCGCATATCATGCACGTAGTGAGCCTCGGCAAACAGCGCGTCTCCCAGCTCGCCGTCATCAAACATCCGCTTTACGGCTGAAAACTGCGGTTCATAGCGCATGGTCTGTCCCGTCAGGAACTTGACGCCCTTCTCATCCGTCAGCCTGACCAGTTCCTTCGCATCCTCCAGCTTTGTGACCAGAGGCTTGGTGCAGATGACATGCTTGCCGTTCTCCAGCGCCGCCTTGCAGTGTACGAAGTGCAGCGCGTCCGGAGAAAACACGCCGATGATGTCAAGATCCTTCATGGCGCACAGTTCTTCGTAATCCGTCGTAATGTGCTCGATTTCCGGATGCTGCTGCTGAATACGCCTTAACTTGTCCTCGTGAGGCGCGCAGATTGCAGTTACTTTAAACGGAATGTCCGTATAATTGACCGGGATCATATTGATCCCCATACCCATTCCGATTACACCGATTTTGTATTCTTTTTTCATTTTTCCGCTCCATTGTATCTTCTGCCCGCTCAGCCCTTCACCGCGCCGGCAACAATACCTTTAATGAAATATTTCTGCAGTGCCACATAGATGATCACCATGGGCAACGACGCCAGCATGATCCCCGCGAAGGCCAGGCCGTACTCATTCACACGGTCCCCGAAGAAGGAATAGATCGAAACCATCAGTGTCGGGAAACGCACGCTGTTCAGCATACATCTGGCAAGAATATAGTCGTTCCACATGCCAACGCCGCAGCGGATGGCACAGGTCGCGGTCACGGGCGCAAGAAGCGGCAGGAACACTCTTCCGTACACCTGGACGGTGGAGCATCCGTCGATGTAGGCCGCATCCTGCAGCTCCATCGGAAGACCTCTCATAAACCCGGTGTACAGAAATACCGCCATCGGTATGTTCCACGCTGCCTCATAGGCGATACAGCCCCACAGCGTGTTGTAGATG
>CADBNG010000207.1 GCA_902795985.1 uncultured Lachnospiraceae bacterium | reverse complement strand
TCTATGTCTTCGTCCCTCAGCCAGAGCGACTAGGGACGTACTCGCGCGGTCTTCACGCTCCTTTGGCTGATGCCGCCGGGAACGTACGGGCCCTTTGATCTGGCTGTGGCAAAATAAAAGGATGAGGCGGAACAGGCAAGGCCGGTCCGCGTCCTGCCTCCGCCTTGTATTTTAAGACGGGATTGAGTATACTGGTTTCGTAAGTGCAGAAAAAATGCACGGATGAGAAGAGGAAAAAATGGATATTTTATATATTGTCATTCCCGCATATAACGAAGAAGAAACCATTCGCACCGTAATCAGCGACTGGTATCCGATTGTGGAAAAGCATCACGGAGGAGGCCTTTCACGGCTGGTTGTGGTGGATGACGGAAGCCGGGACAATACCGGGAAGATTCTCGATGAAGAGGCGGAGAACCGGCCGATGCTGGAAGTCCTTCATAAAGAAAACGGAGGACACGGGCAGGCCGTTCTCTACGGATACCGCCATGCGATTGTCAGCGGGGCGGATTTTATCTTCCAGACCGATTCGGACGGGCAGACGGTTCCGTATGAGTTTGAACCGTTCTGGAGGCAGCGAAACCGCTTTGATATGGTAATCGGTCACAGGGGCGCCCGTCAGGACGGCCTTGACCGGATCTTTGTAACCCGGGTGCTGCGGCTCATCCTTCTGATTCATTTCCAGCGGTGGATACCGGACGCGAATACGCCGTTCCGTCTCATGCGCACGGATGTTCTGGCGGAATATCTGGATTATCTGGAAGAGGGCGAGACGCTGACGAACGTCATGATTTCTGCGATTTATGCCAAGAAGAAAAAGCATGTGCTGTACCGGCAGATCACTTTCCGTGAGAGGCAGGGAGGCAGCAATTCCATTAATCTGAAAAAAATATCCCTCATCGGGATTGATGCGCTGAAGCGGTTTGCGCGGCTGAATGCCAGACTGAATGACGGCTGTACGGATTTATGAAGCAGGACAGAGAGAGAGAAGAATATACGGAAAAGCTCGGTGTCCTGAAAGAGGATCTGAAGACCGGCCGGTTTAAAAGCCTCTATCTTCTTTACGGAGAGGAGGCTTATTCCAAACGTGTATATCTGAAACGGCTTATGGATGCGCTTTCTTCCGAAGCCGGGGATATGAACCGGACCGTTTACTCGGAAACCAGACTGAACGAAGAGGAGATTATCGGGCTGGGGGAAACCCTGCCGTTTTTCTCGGAACGACGGGTGATCCTGTTGGACGGAACCTCGCTTTTTAAGGGAAAATACGACAGGCTGGCTGACTATTTCGGGAAACTGCCGGAGTATCTGACGTTTGTGATCTGCGAAGAAACAGCCGATAAGCGTTCAAAACTGTATAAAGCGATCGCGAAGAACGGGCTGGCTATCGATTTTTTGACTCCCACGGAAAAAGGCCTGGAAAAATGGGTTGCGGGGGCCCTGGCTTCGGACGGAAAACGAATCCGGCAGAACACCTGTGTCTATTTCCTGTCAAAGGCCGGCAGTGATCTGAACTATATCCGCAATGAACTGGATAAGCTGGTCGCGTATACGGACGGCAGGGTTGAAGTGACACCGGAGGATATTGACGCGGTCTGTTCTCCGGTCATTGAAGACCGTATTTTTGAAATGCTTGCCGCGGCCGCGGAAAAGAACCGGAAGAAAGCTCTTTCCATTTACCGGGAACTGCTGATCCTGAAGGAATCACCGATGAAGATTCTGTCGCTGCTGGCCAGGCAGTATGACCAGCTGCTGAGAATCCGCGAGATGCTGTCGGAAGGGATGGGGCCGAAAAGAATCGCGGAAGAGCTGAAAATGAACCCCTATGTGGTCGGCAAGCTGGTTCCGACCGCCAACCGTTACAGTATCGGCCAGCTTCGGGAAGCGGTTGAGGACATGGTCGGGGCGGAGGAAGCGGTAAAGACGGGAAAGCTGGATGAAAGGATCAGTGTGGAACTGATGCTGGTGAAGTATTCCTGAACCGTCGGGAATACGGAAAATACCGCCGGAATACCGGAGAATAAAAGGCAGAAAAATACCGCGTTCGTAAGAGGGGACGAACGCGGTATATATAACCATCAGATTGGTATCAAAACCAGTTACTGAAGTGAGTTGACAGCTTTGCTGATGCGGGAAACCTTGCGGGCGGCGTTGTTCTTGTGATATACGCCTTTGGTCTTTGCCTTATCGATCGCGGAAATCGCGTTCGTCAGCGCGGCCTTTGCGGCCTCGGCATCTTGATTTGCCACAGCAGCATCAACTTTTTTGATCGCGGTCTTCACTGCAGAACGGATGGACTTATTTCTCGCTGCTTTGGTCTGATTGACCAGAATACGCTTTTTCGCTGATTTGATATTAGCCAAACTGCACACCTCCTTACAGACTTATTCTCGGCCAGCCGGAGAGACACGAAAATACCGACTGTCACGAACTACATAATAATAGGACAACAGGAGATGGTTTGTCAATAATGAAAATCAATATAATCTGTAATTTCACCGATTCCCCGGGGGATCTGCCGGGACTGGAGTTCCATTCCGCGCGAAGGGTGGATCTTTCCGGCGTTTCCGGCACTTCCGGATACTGCTCCGATACGGCGGAAGAGGAGATCCGCAGAAAGCTGAAAGATCTTCCGCCTTCCGGGACACATTACCTGGATGACGGGAATCATCATTATATGACACTGTTCTTTCTGGAGAAGATCACGGTTCCTTTTGACCTGGTGGTCTGGGACCATCATACGGATATGCAGCCGCCGGCTCTTCTGCCTTTCCTGTCCTGCGGAAACTGGATTCTTGAGAGCATGAAACGGCTGCCGCTTTTAAAGGAAGTCTGGATAATCGGCCCGCCGGCGCAGGCGATGGAAGCCGTAGGAGCAAGGCAGGAAAGCATTCATTTTATCGATGAAGAGCGCGCAAACACGGATGTGCCGGTAATACCGCCGGGACGGCCTGTTTATCTTTCCGCGGATCTTGACGTCCTGGCGGAAACGGAATACAGGACGGTCTGGGATCAGGGGTCGATGACGTGGGAACGCCTGATGGAATGGATTCGGGCGGCAGGTTCCGTCCGGGAAGTGATTGGAACGGATTTTTGCGGATAGAAAAAGGGAGGAACAGCCTCCCTTTTTTTCAGATCATTTCGCTCTCGCGATGAACGGCTTTCAGGTACCGGTTGCGGATGACTTTTGTCAGCAGCATCAGGTAACGCAGAAGCGGTTCCGTGATGATTGAGAAAACGACGAAAAGCAGAATACAGCGAAGGGACATGCCGGAGATCGCAAACAGCTGCTTCAGCAGAGTGCTGGAGAGGATCAGGCCCACGACGCAGATTCCCCAGATGGCCCATTTAATCCAGTTCATGGGCTTGCTGAGCTGCAGAAGGATCATAAAGCCCACAATGGCAAGAAGCATGGTCGCCGCCACCGAGATATCCTCGGAACCGACGGCGAAAACCTCCCCGAAGATGACCAGCGCGCCGATGATCAGGACGTCGGTCAGGCCGGCCGGAAGAGCCTTGATCAGAACATTGGTCAGGAAGTTTCCGCGGATCAGATTCTTGTTCGGAACCTGGGAAAGGAAGAACGCCGGAATACCGATGGTGAACAGGCTGATCAGCGTGATCTGGGAAGGCTCCAGGGGATAATTCAGGGCGAAGACAATGGAGAATACCGACATCAGCAGCGAGAAAATGTTCTTGACAAGGAACAGGCTGCCGGAACGCTCCAGATTGTTGACCACCTGCCGTCCTTCGGCAACGACGTCCGGCATGCGGGCAAAATCGGATTCCAGCAGAACAATCTGGGAAGCCTGGGCTGCGGCATCGCTGCCGGAAGCCATGGCCACGGAACAGTCGGCTTCCTTGAGGGCAAGGACGTCGTTTACGCCGTCGCCGGTCATGGCCACGGTTTTTCCGGCCGCCTTCAGGGCCCGGACAAACATCAGTTTCTGCTCCGGTGTGACGCGGCCGAAGACTGTATAGGTATTGACTGCCTGCGCGACTTCTTCATAGGAGGTCAGGGTGGAGGCGTCGATAAAGTTTTCGGCATGTTCGATGCCTGCCTGCTTTGCGACCTGGGATACGGTAGTCGGAGTATCGCCGGAGATCACCTTGATCTCAACGCCCTGTTCGGCAAAGTAACGGAACGTTTCCTTCGCGTCCTTCCGCACGGGGTTGGAGAGCAGGACGATGGCCAGAGGATTGACCGGCGCCGTCAGAGCGCCGCCGGTGGGTACGCCGGCATAAATGCCGAAAACCAGCGCCCGGTATCCGAGGCTCGTATGCTTTTCGATTTCTTCACGGTACTCTTCGAAAGAGCCGCGGAGAACAAATTCCGGAGCGCCCAGGATATAGGAAACCCCGGAGAATGTGGCGCTGCTGTATTTATACGCGGATGAAAAAGAAGTGATTTTTTCCGCCGGAAGCCCGGAAGGCGTCTGGAAATAAGCCTTCATGGCCTCCATGGTGATGTTGTCCTTTGCCATTGCGCCGGCAAAGTCGCTCAGAAGTTCATTTAAAGGACCGTGAGTTTCTTCTTTATAGTTTTTCAGCGGGATGACTTCCCCCACCGCCATGTCGTTGCCGGTGATGGTTCCGGTTTTATCCACACAGAGAACATTGACCCGCGCAAGCGTTTCTATGCATTTCATGTCATGGATCAGGACTTTCTTCATGGCCAGACGGACGGAACTGACCGCCATCGTAACACTGGCAAGAAGATACAGACCCTCCGGGATCATGCCGATTACGGCAGCGACCATTGCCTTAACGCTGTCCTGCAGGGGACGGTCCCCGTAAACGTAGGACTGGACAAAGAGAATGATGCCGATCGGGATAATAATAATGCCCACCGCCTTGATCAGTCGGTTCAGGGATCGGATCATGGCGGACTGTTCGCCTTCCTTCGCAGCCTTTGCCTTCAGCGTCAGTTCGGAGATATAGGAATCTTCACCGACACGCTCCAGACGGGCCTTGCAGCTGCCGGAGACGATAAAGCTGCCGGACAGGAGGGGGTCTCCGGGCCGTTTCGTGATTTCATCCGATTCGCCGGTGATCAGCGACTCGTTCACGGCTACTTCGCCTTCAACAACAACGGCATCGGCACAGATCTGATTGCCGGAGTCAAAGAAAACAATATCGTCCAGAACCAGCTTTTCCGAGGCCAGAGGCTTGACGACGCCGTTGCGCAGGACCCTGGTCCTCGGGGCGTTCAGCACCGTGAGCTTTTCCAGCGTACGCTTGGCATTCAGCTCCTGGATAATACCGATCAGCGTATTGGCGAGGATGATCACCAGAAAGGTCAGATCACGAAACGCTCCCACGAGGATCAGCAGGATCGCGATGATTGTAAAGATCAGGTTGAAATAGGTGAAGACATTCGACCGGATAATCTGGGAAACGGTCTTGGAAGGAGCCTCCACCGGCCGGTTGTCCCATCCGTTTTCACGGTAGGCACGCACCTGGTCCCTGGTCAGACCGGTGGAAGGATCCGGGGTGAACCGGTCCATGGGACGGCGGGGCACATAATCACTGGGTTTTCGGGTGCTTCTTTTTCGCATTCTGTTCTATAAGATCATTCAGCGGGCCGGATCGTCCGCCGATGTTCACTCCGCTTTCGTAAAAATTTCGTAATATTATACCACGGTCAGCGAACCGGTACAAGGCCGGACGACCATGGAATAGTTTGTGTGGTAGATAACGAAACCCGGACGGGACCCGTTGGGCTTTTTGACGTTCTTTTTCTGTGTATAGTCGATTTCCACCTTTTCGGAATTCCTGCCGGAAGAATACCAGGCTGCAAGGGAAGCGGCTTCTTCAAACGTCCGGTCCGGAAGCTCTTTTCCGCGGGTCCGCACAATCACATGGGAGCCGGGAATCTGTTTGGCATGGAACCACCAGTCGTTCCCGTCCGCAACGGAAAAGGTCAGCTCGTCATTCTGAAAATTGTTTTTCCCGACAAAGATATCAAAACCGTCGGAAGAAAGATAGTGAAGCGGCGAGGACTTTTTCTGGGAACGGTTTTTCCGGGACTCCGTTTTTTTCCGGATATACCCCGCGTCCATCAGCTCCCTTCGGATCTCGGCCAGATCGGCTTCGTCCGCCGCGATTTCAAGAGAAGAATGAATACTGTCCAGATAGGCCAGTTCGGCGGAAGTCGAGGCAATCAGTTCCCTGCAGGCAGCCGCGGTCCGTTTCAGCTTGTTGTAACGGTCAAAATATTTTTTCGCGTTTTCCCCGGCGCTCAGGGTCGGATCGAGAGGGATGGTTACGGTTTCGTTATTGTAATAGTTTACGGCGGTCAGGGATTTATCCCCCGGACTGCATTCGTAACCATAGGTGTTGAGCAGTTCCCCGTAGATCCGGTAACGGTCCAGTTTTTCCGTATCCTTGAGCTGCTTTTCCTGAAGGTGCAGCTTTTTCGCGGTCCGTTCCTGGGCCGTGGTCAGAATCCGCCGGAGATCCGAGGATTTCTGCCGGATCCGCGTGATGGATTCCTTTTCCGCATAGTAGCCTTCAATCAGGGCGGATATGGAGGAATAGATTTTCTTATCATTATCCGCGTATCGTTCCGTATGAAGACAGGAGAAATCCTGGGGAACCCCGTTCTGGTAAAACACGGCCGGTTCGAATTCCCTGTTCCGGACTTCGTCCATCATACGGGAGAAAGTATGGTACAGATGCTGCTTTCCGACAGAGGAGAATTCCCTGGCGGAACGGGAGCTGTCGATGCAGGCACGGGAGCAGAGTTCTTCCGCCATCGCGGGGGAAAAGCCCGTGAGGGAGGTATACAATGCTTTCGAGAGCGTCTGCGGCTGGGAGAAGACCGCTTCGATAAAAACGTTTTCCGATGCCGTTAAGGGATCGGTCTTCATCCGCGGAATGAACCAGGGACGGCCGGGCAGCACTTCCCGGACGGAACTGACATGGGCCGGAACCCTGCGGATGGCATCGAGAATCTGATCGTTTTCATCCGCAAAGATGATATTGCTGTGCTTGCCCATTAATTCGAGAATCAGTTTTTTCCGGCAGAGATCCCCCATTTCGTTACGGTGTTCGATAATAAAAACAAGGATCCGTTCGAGAGAAGGCTGGAGAATATCCAGAATTTTACCGCCGCCGATATGTTTGCGCAGCAGCATGCAGAAGACCGGAGCGGTCATGGGAGCCGTTTTATTGGATTCCGTCAGATGGACGAGCGGAAGGGAAGGATTGGCCGAAAGCAGCAGGCGCCGGTTCCCTCCCGGAGCCTTGACAGTAAGAAGAAGTTCGTCCGGTTCGGGCTGGATGATTTTGGAAATATATCCGCCGGTGAGCTCGCGGGACAGTTCATACTGCAGGTTTGCGGTTGTAAATCCGTCAAAAGCCATGGGAGTTCCTTTCTGAAATACAAGTACAGAAAGTATAACACAGATTGCGGGGTAAGTGTAAAAACGTTCAGGAGCCAGACAATCGGACGACCGAAGCGCAGCGGAGCTTCGATCTGTTATTGGCAGCAGGACAGTAGAAAAAAGGGGCAGAAAGCGGTATACTGTACTGGTAATATTTAACCGAAAAGGAATAATTGGATTATGAAAGTACTGGTTATAAACGGTTCCCCGGCCGGTCCGGACAGCATTACGCTGCAGACCGTCCATTATCTGGAAAACTACTATGGTATCGGACCTTTTGACGTGATCGACGCGGGACGGAAAATCAAAAGCCTGGAAAAGGATTTTTCCGAAGCGAAACGCGCGCTTGAGAAGGCGGATCTCCTCCTTTTCTGCTATCCGGTTTACACTTTCCTGGTTCCGTCGCAGCTGCACCGGTTTATTGAACTGATGAAGGAAAACGGGGCGGAAGTGAAGGGAAAGTACGCGACACAGATCACAACTTCCCTGCATTTTTACGACATCACAGCCCATCGTTTTATCGAAGACAACTGCGCGGATCTCGGTCTGCGGTATATCCGGGGGCTTTCGGCGGATATGGAGGATCTGCTGTCGGAAAAAGGGCAGCTGGAAGCCCGGAATTTCCTTCGGTATGTGGTCTTCTGTATGAAAAACAACCAGTTTGAGAGACCCTCCGCGGCACCGGCTTCGGCGAAAAAGAAAAGGAAGACCGCATCGGTTCCGAAAGGGGAAAAGTCGGCCGATTCTGGTTACCGGATTGCGGTTGTGGCCGATCTGGATCCGCAGGAGCCCGATCCTTCACTGGATGCCATGATCCGGCGGTTTGTGAAAGTCATGAACGCGGACTGTGAAATCATTAATATCCGTGAGTTTCCTTTTGCGGGAGGCTGCCTGGGCTGCTTTAAGTGCGCGTCCGACGGAAAATGTTTTTATCGGGACGGCTTCGATACCTTCCTCCGGGAAAACATCAATGGCGCGGATGCCGTTGTATACGCCTTCAGTATCCGGGACCATTCGATGGGGTACCGGTTCAAGCTGTTTGACGACCGGCAGTTCTGCAACGGCCACCGCACCGTGACCATGGGGAAGCCGGTGGGATATCTGGTCAGCGGAGACCTGTCCCGGGAGGAAAACCTCCGGATCCTTATGGAAGCCCGGTCCGAAGTCGGCGGGAATTTTCTTGCAGGGATTGCCTCGGATGAAAAAAAACCGGATACGGAAATCACGAATCTGGCCCGAACCCTGGAATTCGCCTTCCGGACGAACTATCAGCCGCCGAAAAACTTCTACGGCGTCGGGGGCATGAAAATCTTCCGGGACCTGATTTACCAGATGCGGGGCCTGATGAAGGAAGACCACCGCTTTTATAAAGAACACGGTTTTTACGATTTCCCGCAGAAGCGCCAGGGACGGGTTGTCCTGATGTATCTGGTTTCCGCTTTGATGAAGAACAAAAAACTGATGCGGAAATCCGGCATGACGATGACGGAAGGAATGCTGATGCCCTACCGGAAGGTCCTGGAAAAAGCGAAGAAGAGAAACGATTAGTTGACCGCATTCCTTGACTGACCAACAGAAAAAATGTTATCATAAATAGCTATCTGCAGAAGATGAAACCGGGGGAAGACTATGATCACCAGCATGACCGGCTTCGGACGTTACGAAGCAGCGGAGAACGGCAAAAAAATAACGGTGGAGATCCGATCCGTCAATCACAGGTATCTGGATATCAACCTGCATATGCCGAGACGCTTTATGCGTTTTGACCCGCAGCTGCGAAAGCTGCTGCAGCAGTATATGATCCGCGGAAAGGTCGACGTCAATATTATCTGGAAGGATGATTCCCAGGCGGCGGCATCCCTGACGTATCATAAGGAACTGGCGGAGAAATACCTTCGTTATTTCGAAGAAATGGAGAAGGAGTTCGGCCTGACGAATGATATGACGGTTTCCCGTCTGGCAGCTCTTCCGGAGGTTCTGACAATGGACGAGCAGGACTCCGATGACGAAGCACTCTGGTCCGTGATTTCCGAGGCGGTGGAGAACGCGGCTGAAGCGTTCCGGGAAGCGAGGATCAAAGAAGGAGAGGCCCTGAAGACGGACCTCCTGGATAAACTGGATTCCCTTCTTTCGGATGTGGACCAGGTTGAGGAGCGGTTCCCGCAGATTATTGCCGAATACCGGGAAAAACTCCTGAACAAGCTGGAGGAGATCAAGGCGGATACAACGATTGAAGAATCCCGCCTGGCCGCTGAGCTCGTGCTGTATTCGGACCGCCTTTCCACAGATGAGGAAACGGTCAGGCTGCGCAGCCATATCCTGACCATGAAGCAGGAGCTGATCAAAGGCGGAGAGATCGGACGGCGGCTGGATTTCCTGACCCAGGAAATGAACCGGGAGGCGAACACGATCCTTTCCAAAGCAAACGACCTGAAAACGTCTTCCGTCGGGATCAACATGAAGACGGTGATCGAAAAGATACGGGAACAGATTCAGAACATCGAATAAGGAGAGAGAATGGAAAAAGGGCTGATGATTGCGGTCTCCGGGTTTTCCGGTGTCGGAAAGGGAACGATCATGAGAATGCTTCTGGAACAGTGTCCGGAAGAATATGCGCTCTCCATATCGGCAACCACCCGGCAGCCCCGCGACGGTGAAGTGGAAGGCGTCTCGTATTACTTCAAAACAAACGAAGAATTCGAGGCAATGATCGCGGAAGATCAGCTGATTGAATACGCGGGCTACGTCGATCATTATTACGGAACGCCGAAGAAGTTCGTGTTTGAAAACCGGGAAGCAGGCCGGGACGTTCTTTTGGAGATTGAAGTCCAGGGGGCCCTGCAGGTAAGGGAAAAGTACCCCGAAACCATTCTCGTATTTATTGTCCCGCCCTCCATTGCGGAGCTGGAACGGCGGCTTCGGGAGCGGGGGACGGAAACCGAAGAATCCATTTTAAAACGTCTGCGCCGCGCCGCGGAGGAAATGGAATTCGTTCCGCAGTATGATTACATTCTGGTCAATGACGATCTGGAAACAGCCGTTGAGAATTTAAAGAAGATCATTGCAGCGGGTCACTGCAGAGCTGCCAGTAAAAGGGAACTGCTTGCGGAACTGCAGACCGGGCTGAAAGAGTATAAGGAAGGAGCAGTACAATGATACACCCGTCTTACAAGGAACTGATGAATAAGATTAACGAAGAGAACACGGCAGAGGGCCTTCCGCAGATCACCAGCCGTTATTCCGTAGTTCTTGCAACCAGCAAGCGCGCCCGCGAACTGACAAACGGCGCCGAACCGCTGGCCCAGGCCAAGAGCAAGAAGGCTCTTTCCATCGCCGTGGAAGAGTTCTATGAGGGCAAGGTCCGCATGAATCCGGAAGGCGCAGCGGAAGTACCGGCAGAAGCGGAAGCAGCGGAAGCACCCGAAGCAGCGGAAGCTCCGGCGGAAGAAGAAGCGGATCCTGTGGAAGCAGTTGACGAGAGCCCTGCGGCCGAAGAAACTGACGGGAGCGCCGCGGCTGAAGAGGAATAATGTGAGAAAACTATTGTTCGTATCCCTCGGATGCGATAAGAACCTGGTGGACAGCGAACGTATGCTGGCGCTTCTTCTGGAAAAAGGTTTTGAAATGACCGATGATGAGGCGGAAGCGGATGTCATCGTCATCAACACCTGCTGCTTTATTCACGATGCGCAGGAAGAGAGTGTTGACAATATCCTGTCCATGTGCGCCATGAAGAAGACGGGAAAATGCCGCGTCCTCGCGGTAACCGGCTGTATGGCGCAGATGTACGGGCAGGAGATCATGGATGAGATTCCGGATGTGGACATCCTTCTTGGCACCTCTTCCTTTGAACAGATCGCCGAAGCAGTGGACGCCGCATGGGAAGGGACGAAGACGGTGGAGACCGACCTTGAGGAAACCCTTCCGAAAGATATTTCCCGGATTTCCGTTACCGGAGGCCATACGGAATATCTGAAAATTGCCGAGGGCTGTGATAAACACTGTACTTACTGCATCATCCCTTCCCTTCGGGGAAAGTATCGCAGCGTTCCGATGGAAGAACTGGTCGCCGAGGCGCGCACGCTGGCGGCAGCCGGTACGAAGGAACTGATCCTGGTAGCACAGGAGACAACGCTGTACGGCGTTGATCTTTACGGGAAGAAACAGCTGCACGTTCTTCTGAAGGAACTGTGCGGAATCGAGGGGCTCCGCTGGATCCGGGTGATGTACTGTTATCCGGAGGAAATCTATCCGGAGCTGGTGCGGACCATTGCGGAAGAGGAGAAAATCTGCCATTATCTGGATCTGCCCATTCAGCACTGCAGCGACGTCATCCTGAAACGGATGGGCCGCAGAACCAGCCGCGCAGGCCTGATGCGGATCATCGGGGAACTCCGGGAGCAGATTCCGGATCTCGCCATCCGGACCAGTCTTATCACCGGTTTTCCCGCGGAAACACAGGAGCAGCACCGGGAACTTCTTGATTTCATCCGGGAAGTCCGTTTTGACCGTCTGGGCGTTTTCACTTATTCCCGTGAGGACGGGACACCCGCAGCGGAAATGGACGGCCAGATCGACGAAGAGGTGAAGCAGAAACGCCGGGATGAACTGATGCTCGCGCAGCAGGATATTTCCTGGGAGAACGGCAGGCAGAAGGTCGGGACGGAAACGGAAGTCTTTATCGAAGGATATCTCCCGGAAGAGGGAATCTATATCGGCAGAACCCGGTATGACGCGCCGGATGTGGACGGCTACATTTTTGTGGACTCCTGCCGGCCGCTGGATACAGGGGATCTGGTAATCTGTGAGATTACCGACGCGAACGAATATGATCTGACGGGAATCGTAAAGGAAACAGGAGATGAATTTACCGAATAAACTGACCATGATCCGGGTTTTTCTGGTACCGGTTTTTGTAATCTTCATGATGCTGCCCTACGGTTTCAGCCGCTGGGTGGCACTGGCCATTTTTATCGTTGCTTCGCTGACGGATACGGCGGACGGCTATATTGCCAGAAAATACAATCTGGTGACGAATTTCGGCAAGTTCATGGATCCGCTGGCAGACAAGCTGCTGGTATGTTCTGCCATGATCTGCCTGATCACTACCGGACAGCTTCCGGCATGGATGGTGATCGTCATTATTGCCCGGGAATTCATTATCAGCGGATTCCGCCTGATCGCCGTGGAAAGCGGCATCGTCATTGCGGCAAGCTGGTGGGGCAAGATCAAAACGATCGTCCAGATGGTTATGATCTGCGCGCTTCTGATCGACGCGAAGGCGGCCTGGTTCCAGGTGCTGGAACAGATCCTGATCTGGGCGGCGCTTATTCTGACCGTTGTTTCGCTGATTGATTACATTCTGAAGAATAAAAACGTCATCGGAACGGATATGTAAAGCCGGGAGAGGATTTCTACAATCGGTTTAAAAGCCGGGAAACGCTTGAATCGGCAGGATGAAACGTTTATAATGCATTTGTATTCCGGATGGAAACTCACCGGAATGCATCCTTTCTGGGCTAGTACCGGTTTCGACGGGGGCACAGAAGTTCGGGAAGCCATCCGCGGGGCCTGGGGACCGCGTCATCAACCTCGGAATTAAAATTAAACGCAGAAGATAATACTTTAGCGTACGCTGCCTGACGAAACAGGCGGTTGTCGTCCGGGCGGACTCCCGCTGCCGGCCGTACGGCATCATCTTAAGGCGGGGCACTTTTTCTTCAAAGCTTTGAGAAGAGAAAAGAACTCATGAAGCTACCGGACCGTCCAGCCTGTCATTCGGCGGAGCGGAAGGGGAATTTTAAAAGAATGACTGTGATGGGAGAAGCCTGGATGGAAGGGCTTTCGGACGCGGGTTCGACTCCCGCCTGGTCCATGTTTCAAGAAGAGCCTGTAAACGCAGGCTTTTCTTTTTTGCTGCAGTTACAGGTTCCTGAAAGAAAACAACCTGTTCAATCAGAAATTGGTTTATCAAAATAATTTGTCTGTTTTCTCTAACATTTCGCATGATTACGCATGAATGGACAGCCGTTTCCGGTTTTATCGATTCAGGTCAAAAAGAAAGGGGAGAATTCCCGGGAAGATTTGACCTGAAAACGAAGATTCGTCGATTCAGGTCAAAAGAAGATGGGAGAATTCCCGGGAAGATTTG
>CADBNG010000206.1 GCA_902795985.1 uncultured Lachnospiraceae bacterium | reverse complement strand
GGAGATCATGGCGAAATACGGCAGCAGAATGATGATGCAGGAAGAGATGCCGCCGATGAACTGGCCCCAGATGGGCCGGTATATGTATACGGCCTGGTTGGAGACCTTTGAGGAAGCACAGGAATTCATCGCCTTTGTCCAGGGCGCATAAACCGAAATCAAGGAAGGAAGGGCAGAAGCAAAGAAAAAACAATAAACCTATTGACATAGTAGGTTGATGCAAATATAATGCGCATAAGTCCTTTCCAAAGGAGGTGTGCAGGATGATCAAGACCACCAGCTGGTTCTGTTGTCAGATGCCCTGTTTGTGTGATGATCATGCTGTACTCATCTGCTGAAGGGAACTCTTTATTGCAAACCAGATGCAGGCGAGGCACAGCTTTCCGCCTGCATTTTGCATACCATGCGCTGATCCGGCACCGGCTGCAAGACGCACCCGAGCCGGATTCTTTATACCCGTGAATACCGAAGGAGAAGATAAACATGAGTGATCAGGAAACATACAGGCATATTTCGCCGGAAGAGTTCGCGAAGCTTGACTTCGGAGCGGTAACGCTGCTGGATCTGCGGGAACCGGACGAAGTGCTGGTCAGCGGGATCGACGGGGCGATCAATATCCCATTTTCCGCCGGGTTCGGAAAACTTGATGAGGTTCCGAAGGATAAACCGGTGATTGTTTTCTGCCGAGTGGGGGACTGGAGCGAACAGGTGGCGGAAATCCTGGCCGACAGGGGATATGACGTCGCCACGCTCGACGGCGGATACAATGCATACCGTTCCCTGACGAATCCGGCCAACGGGGGAACAGAGAAATCATCAGGAACATTGTCACCCGGGAGTGATGATGACAGAGTAATCAAATTTATTGACGCCAAGGGCCTCAAATGCCCCGGTCCGATTGTTAAGGTCGCGGATTACCTTCGGGATAAACCGGCAGGGACTGAGATTATTGTGGAAGCAACGGAGGACGCGTTTGCTTCCGACATACAGGTATGGTGTGAGCGGACCGGAAACCGGCTTGACGCACTGGAAGTGAAGAACGGGATCATCCGCGCGGAAATCACCAGGGCAAAGAAATCGGAAAAAGTTTCCGTCAGGGAACAGAACGACAAGACGTTTGTCGTGTTCTCGGGGGATCTGGACAAGACTATCGCGGCATTCATCATGGCAAACGGCGCTGCGGCCATGGGACGTAAAGTCACGATGTTCTTTACCTTCTGGGGACTGAATATCCTGCGGAGAGCGAACAGGATCCGCGTGAAAAAGACCTTTATCGAGAAAATGTTCGGGATCATGATGCCCAGGGGAACGACGCATCTCGGCCTGTCCCGCATGAACATGGGCGGAGCCGGAGCAAAGATGATCCGGGCGATCATGAAGCAGAAGGGGATCAGTTCCCTGGAAGAACTGGTCGAAAGCGCCAAAGCGCATGGGGTACGGATCGTGGCCTGCCAGATGTCGATGGACATTATGGGCATCCGTCAGGAAGAACTGATCGATGGGGTCGAACTCGGCGGGGTGGCGACGTTCCTCGGGTCGGGAGAAGAATCGGACATGAGCCTGTTTATCTGACAGGGCGGAAACGGAGAAGATGCCGGATTCAGGAATGGAGGTGGAACGGATGCGGTTCAATACCAGACTGCTGCATGGGGAATCCGCAGCCCGAAATGCTCACGGGGAAACGCTGCCCCCTGTTTCACAGGTCAGCGCGTTCCGGTACGACAGCATGGAGGAACTGGAAGACGTTTTCCGGCACAAGCGCATGGGCTATGCCTATACGCGGATCGGCAACCCGACGATCACCGCCCTGGAGAGAAAGATCAATGAGCTGGAAGGCGGTGCCGGCGCAATCTGCTGCAGCAGCGGGATGGCGGCGATCTCCGCGGCGATCCTGGCTGTCTGTGAGAGCGGAAACGAGATTATCGCCGGAAGCGGACTGTACGGCGGAACGATCGAACTGCTACACGACCTGGAAAAACTGGGGATCCATACCGTTTTCCTGAAACAGCTTGCCGGGGACGAACTGAGAGCAGCCATCAACGAAAAGACCCGACTGGTATTCGGGGAGGTGATCTCCAATCCCGCGCAGCAGGTGCTGGACATTCCGGAGGCGGCAAGGATCGCGCATGAAGCAGGCATTCCGCTGTTTGTGGATTCCACGACAGCAACCCCGTACATCATCCGGCCGCTGTCACTTGGCGCGGATGTGGTGATCCACTCGACCTCCAAATATATCAACGGCGGCGGGAACGCGATCGGCGGGATCATCGTGGACGGCGGGAAGTTCAGGTGGGATCCGGAGAAGTTCGGGGCTCTGGCTGCTTTCCGGAAATACGGAAAAGCCGCCTTTTCAGTTAGGCTCAGGACGGATATCTGGGAGAACCTGGGCGGGTGTATGGCACCGGCAAACGCCTATCTGTGCTATATCGGCGCGGATACACTGGGGCTGCGGATGGAGCGGATCTGTGACAATGCGGACCGGCTCGCACGGGCACTGGACGCACTGCCGGG
>CADBNG010000205.1 GCA_902795985.1 uncultured Lachnospiraceae bacterium | reverse complement strand
CGGTTCATCATCTCCGGCCGCCACATCGGAAACAGTGGCAAAACTGCTGAACATCCTTGATTTCAAATTCTTTGTCAGGGAAGACGGCATCGGAAAAGGTTCTGCGCCTGTTTATACCGCGCCTGACGAAAACTCTCTCCGCCTTGCGGACGGCAAAGCGTCCTGCAACCTTGAATCAGAGATCGCCGTGGCCGGCCATGTGGACCACTGGCTGATGGTCCGCTATGAGATCGGCAGGAAAGACGAGAAAGACAAGAAGGTCCGCGTCGGATATATTCCTCCGAAGTACGCAAAGGGCACTAAATCCGAAACAGGGCAGATCAAATTTGACGCGATTCCCTCAACGCTTGCAGAAGACACAGAGATCACGGATAATCCCCGCCATAACAGCACGCCCTTCGGCACACTGCCTGCGGGCGCCGAGATCACGATCCTTGCCAAATATACCTACAGCGGCAACTGGTGGTATGTGGAAGCCGAGACCGACGGGATAAAGACACGCGGTTTCATCGACCGGAGCAAAACCGGGATCGTCATTGACGGCGCTACATACCACGGCAATGAAGAACTCGGCTTTCCGACAGCCTCTTCCGAGAACCAGCCGCAGATCGGGATGCTTACGATCAACGGAACCGAAGAAAATGCGATGATCGTACGGAAGCGCGCCAACGCCGATTCGTCGATGGTGGCCAGAGTGTACGGCGGTGAAAGCTTCCCGTGTTACGGTTCAGAGGAACTGAAAAACGGAAAAACCTGGTATTTTATTTGGGTGGACGGCGTATGGGGCTGGTTTTCCGGCGCCTCTTCAACGTTTACACCTGCCGAATAAAGAGACTGAGCGCTATCAAAAAGACAGGAGCATGACATGACATACAGAACGGAACATGATTCCATGGGTGAAGTCCGCGTTCCGGCGGACAGATACTGGGGCGCCCAGACGGAACGGAGCCGGAACAATTTTCCCATCGGCGCGGGGAGAGAACCCATGCCGGGGGAGATCATCCGGGCTTTTGCCGTGCTGAAAAAAGCGGCTGCCATGGCAAACCGGGAACTGAAGCCGGAAAAGATGACGGAAGAAAAGTGCTGCGCGATCCGGCAGACCGCGGAAGAGATCCTGGCCGGGAAACTGGACGGGCATTTTCCGCTGGTGGTCTGGCAGACTGGTTCCGGTACCCAGAGCAACATGAATATCAATGAAGTCATCGCAAACCGGGGAAATGAGATCGCCGGGAAGAAACTCCTGCATCCGAATGACGATGTGAACATGAGCCAGTCTTCCAACGATACTTTTCCCACGGCGATGCATATCGCCGCGGCGGAGGCAATGCAGGAAACAGCGGAAGCGGCTGTACGACTGAAGGATGAACTGATCCGTCTTGAAAAAGAGAACGCGGATGCGCTCAAATGCGGACGGACCCATTTGCAGGACGCGACGCCGATCCTGTTTTCCCAGGAGATATCTGGGTGGCGTGCCAGCCTGGAAAAAGACGAAGAACTGCTGCGTAAGGCCCAGGAGCCGCTTCTTTCCCTCGCACTGGGCGGCACAGCTGTCGGTACCGGACTGAACGCTCCGAAGGGATTTGACACGCTGGCTGCCGAAAAGATTGCAGAACAGACCGGGCTGCCTTTTGTGACTGCCGGGAACAAGTTTCATGCCCTGACGTCAAGGGATGAGATGGTGTTCGCCCACGGCGCGCTGAAAGCGCTGGCGGCGGACCTGATGAAGATTGCGAACGATATCCGCTGGCTTGCCAGCGGACCGAGGCTGGGCCTGGGTGAGATCACGATCCCCGAAAACGAACCCGGATCCTCCATCATGCCGGGTAAGGTAAACCCAACCCAGTGCGAACAGGTGACCATGGTGGCTGCCCAGGTAATGGGCAACGACGTAACCGTCGGAATTGCCGCGAGCCAGGGAAACTTCGAACTGAACGTATTCATGCCGGTATGCGCCTATAACTTCCTGCAGAGCGCGCGGTTACTGAAGGAAAGTATGGATTCTTTCAGGGAACGCTGCGTAAGCGGGATTCAGGCGAACCGTGAGAAGATGAAGGAAAATGTGGACCGGTCCCTGATGCTGGT
>CADBNG010000204.1 GCA_902795985.1 uncultured Lachnospiraceae bacterium | reverse complement strand
GGACCTGGATCTGATCCAGCTGAACAGCTTCGGCTGCGGCATCGACGCCGTGACGACGGACCAGGTCTACGATATCCTGACCGGCAGCGGAAAAATCTATACCTGCCTGAAAATCGACGAGGTCAATAACCTCGGCGCGGCAAGGATCCGGGTGCAGTCCCTCCTCGCTGCGCTGCGCGCTCATGAAGAAGCGCCGAAAGAGCGCCGGATCAATCCGTCGTCGATCCGGAAAGTCTTCTTCAACAAGGAGATGAAGGGGACGTATACGATCCTTGCGCCGCAGATGAGCCCGATCCATTTCAGCATCCTGGAAGCGGCCTTCAATTCCGGCGGATACAACCTGGAGATCCTGCCGAACGATAATAAAGAAGCGGTGGATGTGGGCCTGAAATACGTGAACAACGACGCCTGCTATCCGTCGCTGATGGTCGTCGGCCAGATTATGCAGGCCCTGCTCTCCGGGAAATACGACCTGGACCATGTGGCCGTCATCATGACACAGACCGGCGGCGGCTGCCGCGCGTCCAACTATATCGGCTTCATCCGGCGCGCGCTGAAAAAGGCGGGCATGGAGCAGATCCCGGTCATCTCCCTGAACTTAAGCGGCCTGGAGGAGAACCCGGGCTTCAAGCTGACGATCCCGCTGGCGCTGAAAGTGGTTTACGCGGCGGAATTCGGCGATATCCTGATGAAGTGCCTGTACCGGATGCGGCCTTACGAAAAAGTGAAGGGTTCCGCGAACCGCATGCACCGGAAATGGGAGAAAAAGTGCATCGAATTCGTCAGCGGAAAGAATGTGAGCTACCGGAAGTACAAGCAGATCTGCCGGTCGATCATCCATGATTTCGACAACCTGCCGATCACAGACGAGGTCAAGCCGCGCGTCGGCATCGTCGGCGAGATTCTGGTCAAGTTCCTGCCGGCCGCGAACAACTATCTGGCGGAGCTGCTGGAAAGAGAAGGCGCGGAAGCGGTCTGTCCGGACCTGATCGACTTCTTCATGTACAGCTTCTACAATCAGAACTTCAAAAAAGAGCATCTGGGAGGAAGTAAAAAGTCCGCGACGCTTTCCAACATCGGCATCAAGGCAGTCGACCTGCTTCGGTCGGCGGCCAATAAGGAATTTGAAAAGAGCAAACACTTTATTCCTTCCGCGGATATCCGGGATCTGGCGAAATACGCGTCGCCCATCGTTTCCGTCGGCAACCAGACCGGCGAAGGCTGGTTCCTTACCGGCGAAATGATGGAGCTGATCCATTCCGGCGTCATGAATATCGTCTGCATCCAGCCCTTTGCCTGCCTGCCTAACCACATCGTCGGCAAAGGCGTCATTAAGGCGATCCGGAAGAACTACCCGAAAGCCAACATCGTAGCTGTCGACTACGACCCCGGCGCCTCGGAAGTTAACCAGCTGAACCGGATCAAGCTGATGCTCTCCACTGCCAACAAAAACCTGAAATGACACAAAGGGGTCCAAAGGGGACAGTCCCCTTCGGCCCGTAAAGGAGACCGAAACAAATGAAAACTGCTCTTTTGACAATCGGTACGGAAATCCTGTTCGGACAGATTGTTAATACGAATGCGGCCTATCTTTCCAAAGAACTGCAGAATCTGGGCTATGACGTCCTGTATCATTATACGGTCGGCGATAATCCCGGACGCCTCCGGGAACTGCTGGGCATTGCCTTCCGGGACTGCGATCTTGTTCTTACCACCGGAGGTCTGGGACCGACCCAGGACGATCTGACGAAAAACGTCATCTGCGAATATTTCGGGGATGAAATGGTGGAGTTTCCGGAAGTCCGCAAATGGCTGGATACCCTGAAGGCCACTTCTCCTTTCAAATGGACGGAGAATAATTATACCCAGGCGGTTTTTCCCTCGAGAGCCGTTATTCTGGACAATCCCAAGGGAACCGCGCCAGGCTTCCGTCTGGAAAAGAACGGGAAGGTGATCATGTCCATGCCGGGGCCGCCCCGGGAAATGACCGCCATGTTCCAGAACCATGTGAAACCGTATCTGGCCGCTCATGCGGACGGTCATCTTTATTACCGGATCATCCGCTGCTACGGAATCGGGGAATCCCATCTGGAGACGGTCCTTCTGCCGCTGATCAATAATCAGACGGACCCGACCATCGCAACCTACGCGAAAGAGGGAGAAGTATCCCTGCGCGTGACATCCAAACGGCCGACCGAAGAAGAGGCCAGGGCGGCAGTGGAGGAAATGATCGGCCGGGTGAATGACCTCGTCGGCGAATATATTTATTCCTATGATGATGAAGAACTGGCGGATGTGGCCGGAAAGACGCTGATCGAAAAAAACATCACGATTTCCTCCTGCGAGTCCTGTACGGCTGGGATGTTTGCGTCGACACTTGCCAATGTTGCCGGGATTTCCGCCGTTTTTGACAGCGGACTTGTGACTTACAGCCCGGAAGCAAAAATACGTGAGCTGGGTGTCCGGAAGGAAACGCTGGATCAGTATACCGCCGAGTCTCCGGAGGTAGCGAAGGAGATGGTGGAAGGCCTGGCAGAAAAGACCGGTTCAGATCTGTGCATTTCCATCACCGGAATTGCCGGACCGGACGATTTAAGCCCGGAAAAGCCCGCAGGCCTGGCCTACATCGGTGTCCGCTATCAGGGGAAGACAGATGTCATCGAATTCCGCGGCCGGAACATCAACCGTCAGAACAACCGTGCCCGTATGGTACTGCGGATGATGAGCGCGGTGTACAGCAGAATCAAAGGGGACAGTCCCCTTTGATTCAAGGGAAAAAAATGAAGTATAAGGTTTTGAAAACAGAGGGGCGGGCGAAGCGCGCCCATATGGAGACGGTGCACGGCAGTATTGAGACGCCCGTTTTCATGAATGTGGGTACCGCCGGGGCGATTAAAGGCGCGGTTTCGGCGCAGGATCTGGAAGAGATCGGCACCCAGGTGGAGCTTTCCAATACCTACCATCTGCATGTGCGGCCGGGGGATGAGGTCGTTAAGAAGATGGGCGGTTTACATAAGTTTATGGACTGGCACCGTCCGATCCTGACGGATTCCGGCGGCTTCCAGGTGTTTTCCCTCGCGACTCTCCGGAAAATCAAGGAGGAAGGCGTGACGTTCCGTTCCCAT
The DNA here is from genome assembly GCA_902795985.1 of uncultured Lachnospiraceae bacterium. The sequence goes on along the minus strand of CADBNG010000204.1, from coordinate 2,196 downwards.
GTGGACGGGAGGAAGATCTTTATGGGGCCGGAGGAAAGCATGCAGATCCAGTCGAACATCGCTTCCACGATCGCCATGGCCTTTGACGAGTGTCCTTCCAGCCGGGCGGAGCGCGCCTATGTTCAGGCTTCCGTGGACCGGACCACCCGGTGGCTGGAGCGCTGCAGGGTGAAAATGGCCGAACTGAACCGGCGCGAGGATACGATCAATAAAGAGCAGCTGCTGTTCGGCATCAATCAGGGAGCAGTCTTTGAAGATATCCGCATTGATCACGCGAAGCGGATCGCCGATATGGAACTGGACGGATATGCCATCGGCGGGCTTGCCGTCGGAGAAACCCACGAGGAAATGTATCATATTCTCGACGAGACGGTTCCGTATCTGCCTCAGGACAAACCCACGTATCTGATGGGGGTCGGCACTCCGGTCAATATCATCGAAGGCGTGGACCGGGGGGTGGACTTTTTCGACTGCGTGTATCCCAGCCGGAACGGACGCCACGGGCATGTTTACACCCATTACGGCAGGCTGAACCTGAAAAACGCCGTGTACGAACTGGACGACCGCCCCATTGAAGAGGGGTGCGGCTGCCCTGCCTGCCGGCGGTTTTCCCGGGCCTATATCCGCCATCTGTTCAAGGCCGGGGAAATGCTGGCCATGAGGCTTTGCGTCTTGCATAATCTGTATTTCTATAATAATATGATGCGGGAGATCCGGGATGCCCTGGATGAAAACCGTTTTTCAACCTACAAAAAGGACTTTATTGACGCGTTTGAGTCCGAGGGAAAGTAACACAGAGGGAGGCCTCTGTACAGCAGTTTCGTATTTGCAGCATCAGGAGATATTTTTTTGGATTCCGTTCCTATAGTTCAGATTATTATTCTAGTCCTGCTGATTCTGGCATCAGGATTTTTTTCATCTGCGGAGACCGCATTCACCACCGTAAACAGGATACAGCTTCAGATGCTGGCGGATGAAGGCAGCAAAAAAGCCGTGCGGGCACTCTGGATCACGGATCATTCCGCCAGGATGCTTTCTGCGATCCTGATCGGCAACAATATCGTGAACATTGCCGCGTCCGCCCTGATGACCACGCTGACGATCCGTCTTTTCGGCAACGCCTATATCGGGGCCGCTACCGGGATCCTGACTTTTGTGATCCTTCTGTTCGGGGAAATCACCCCGAAATCCCTGGCGACGTCCCATTCCTTAAAAATGTCCCTGGCGTATTCCGGGATCATCCGCGCCGTTATGGCCGTTCTGACGCCGGTCATCTTTGTGATTGAAGGGCTGAGAACAGGATTATGTAAACTTATTGGCGTGGATCCCAACGCGAAACCCGCCTCCATGACGGAGGATGAACTGAAAACGCTGGTGGACGTCAGCTACGAAGAAGGCGCGATCGAAAACGACGAGTTCGAAATGATTACCAATATCTTCAGCCTGGACGATATGCTGGCAAAGGACATCATGACGCCGCGCATCGACATGACCTTCGTTCAGGCCGATGCGGACTGGGACGAGCTGATGGAGATTTACCGGGAGACCAATTATACCCGTTATCCGGTCTATGCCGATACCACCAACTCCGTAATCGGGACCATCAACATGAAGGATCTTCTTTTCTGCGAGAAAGAGGGATTCACCGTCCGGCAGATCCTCCGTGAACCGCATTTTACTTTTGAACATAAAGAAGTCGGCACCCTGCTGATCGAGATGCGGGAATCTTCGATCAGCCTGGTAATCGTTCTGGACGAATACGGCGCGACTTCCGGCATGATTACGCTGGAGGATATCCTCGAGGAGATCGTGGGCGAAATCCGCGATGAATACGATAAGGACGAGACGGACGATATCATCAAGCTCCGCCGGAAGGGAGAATTCCTGGTGGACGGATCCACAAACCTGGCTGATGTGAATGAAGAACTGGGGACCGATCTGGAATCGGAGGAATACGATACCATCGGCGGTTATATCATCGAATATCTGGACCGTCTCCCGAAAAGCGGCGAAACCATTACACTGGAAGACGGTACGAAAATCACGGCCCAGGTGATCAGCCACAACCGGATCGAAAAGGTGCATGTCGTGCTGCCGAAGCCGGAAGCCGGAACGGAGTGAAAATGAAAAAGATCAGACGGATTCAGGGGCTCCTCCTGTGCGTCATTCTGACAGGCAGTCTGCTGACGGCCTGCG
>CADBNG010000203.1 GCA_902795985.1 uncultured Lachnospiraceae bacterium | reverse complement strand
CGGATTCTGCAGGGATATTACAGCGACGTGACGGAAATTGTCCGGGGAGACCAGGCACAGCAGGAGGCGCTGCGCGAGGCGCTTGCCGAGGCAGAGCATGCCAACAGGGCAAAGACCACTTTCCTGAATAATATGTCCCATGATATCCGCACGCCGATGAATGCCGTTGTGGGCTTTACAGCGCTTGCGGAGTCTCATATTGACAATAAGGAACTGGTGCGGGATTATCTGGGCAAAATATCCGTATCCAGCCAGCACCTGCTTTCCCTGATCAATGACGTCCTGGACATGAGCCGCATCGAAAGCGGCAAGATGACGCTGGAGGAATCCGAGGTTCATCTGCCGGAACTGATCGGCAACCTGGAGATCATCACCCAGGCCAGCGCGTCCGCCAAACAGCTGAAGCTGTCTGTCGATATGCAGGACATGGAGCATGAGGACATCATAACGGATAAGCTGAGGCTGAACCAGGTGCTTCTCAATATTCTGTCCAACGCCATTAAATTTACGCCGGAAGGCGGCAGCATAAGCATGCGGGTAACGGAAAGAAAAGCCGCTGAGGAAGGCTCTGCCCTTTACGAATTCCGGATCCGGGATACCGGCATCGGCATGAGCAAGGAATTTCAGAAAACCATTTTTGAAGCGTTTACCCGGGAAAAGACCAGCACGGTCAGCGGCATTCAGGGAACCGGTCTCGGAATGGCCATCACCCATAACATCGTGGAAATGATGGGCGGCACCATTACCGTGGATTCCGAGGAAGGAAAGGGAAGCGAGTTTATTGTGGAGCTGCCGTGCAGGATCACGGGACCGTCCGCAAAGGATGATCCGGCGGAAACGGAGAAAGCGGATTTCACCGGCAGACGCGTGCTTCTGGCCGAAGACAATGCAATGAACCAGATGATCGCGGAAGCGATTCTGTCGGAAGCCGGGTTCCGGGTGGAGATTGCGGGCAACGGGGGAATTGCCGTCGAAAAAATGAAGGAAAACCCGGCCGGATACTATGACGTTGTGCTGATGGATATCCAGATGCCGGTAATGGACGGCTATGAAGCGGCGAAACAGATCCGGGAACTGCCGGATCCGAAAAAGGCAGGCGTCCCGATCGTTGCCGTGACCGCCAACGCGTTTGAGGAAGACCGGCAAATTGCCCTGCAGGCGGGGATGAACGGTCATCTGGCGAAGCCTTATGATGTTCCGAAAATGATGGAAACGCTGAAGGAACTGCTGAAATAAGACGTTTTTGTTTCTTCAGCGGCTTTTGATATCCGGATGGGATAGAAGTATAATCCTGCATTGCAGGATGAAAAAAAAGGAGATGACAGACAATGAAAAGAACAGGAGTGCTGGCTTTAGCGCTGGCAGCTGTAACGGCTGCGCTGATGCTCGGAGCCTGCGGAAAGTCGGAATTCGGAGTAACCGAAAACTCGGAAAAGCGGATGGTGATCTCGGCGGAGAATGCCGATAAGGATGCGTTTTTCATGGTCGGGACGCTGGAGGTGGACGATGGAGAACAGATTGTCGTTTCCGCAGACCTGACGAAAGGGTCGATCCGGACGGAAATCATCGCAGCGCCGGATGAGGGCATCGATGAAGTGCCGGATACGGATGGGGAAGCGATTCTGACGGCCAATCTTGAAAAAACGTACGGAGAGGCCGGGACCGTTCCTGCAGGGAACTATATGCTGAAAGCCACCTGTCTGGAGAAGGCAACCGGTACGGTTCTGATCGAAGTGAGGCCGGCTTCCGAGAAGCCCTTCAATCCTTAATGCATTATACTTCCGGGGGTTCTTAACGGCGGGCCGATGCCGTACAGTAAAAGGGAACAGACCATCGGAGGATCCCGGGCAGACCGGAATAAAACAGCGGATGAAAGTTTTTGGAAATTCTTTCACCCGCTGTTTTGCTGTCTGAGAAAAGAATGAAGCCTCTGTATGAAGCGATGACCGGATGGCAGGCGGCTTATTCATTGAAATCCGGAGCCGTTGCCGTGTCGAAGATATCCGTCACTTTCTTTTCCGGCGCTTTGGTGGCAAGGGTGCCGATTATTGCGGCGACAAGGCCGGCCGCGAATCCGGGAACGAGTTCATAAACGCCGGTCCCCTTGATGCCGAACAGCCATACAATATCCACGAGCGCGCCGACGATAACGCCGATGCAGGCTCCGGCGTAATTGAACCGCCGCCAGAAGAGGGAAAGGATAATGACCGGACCGAAGGCCGCGCCGAAAATACCCCAGGCATTTTCCACCAGATTCATGATGGCCTGCGCGCCGGCACCTTTGGAGGAGGCGATGGCATACGCGACGAGAGAGACCGCTACGACCGCGATACGGCCGACCCAGAGCACTTCTTTATCACTGGCGCTTTTCCGGAACAGGGGCTGGTAAAGATCCGAGGTGAAGGAACTGGAAGCCACCAGAAGCTGGGAGTCGGCAGTGGATACGGAAGCCGCCATAATCGCGGCCAGAAGGATTCCGGCGATCGCGGGCGGGAAGAATTTCCGGGCCATGACAATGAAGACCGTCTTCTGAGCGCCGTTCGGAAGGATTTCATCCGCGACCAGCATTCTCGCGAAGTAGGCAATCAGACAGGCCGCTCCAAGGGAAAGGACAACCCAGACAATGGCGACCACCGCGGATTTTTTGATCATCGAAGGCTTCTCGATGGACATGAACCGGATGATGATATGGGGCATTCCGAAATATCCGAGACCCCAGCCCAGACCGGAGACCACATCCTGCCAGGAAGCGGTGAACAGGCTTGCGCCGAATTCGCAGGAAACCACGGCGCCGCCGGCGTCCGTATAGGTATAGACGTTTGAAAGCAGGCCTGTGTCCAGGTTCTGCGTAGCGATAACGATGATCGGAATGGCCAGAAGGGCGATCAGCATCAGAATTCCCTGGAAGAAGTCCGTCCAGCAGACGGCACGGAATCCGCCGAGGAAAGTATAGCCGATAATGATCAGGACGAAGATGAGCATGGCTGTTTTTTCGGTCATTCCCGGGAACAGCATGGTGAATACGGAAGTGCCCGCAACAAAAGCGGAAGCGACGTAAACCGTAAAGGCGATCAGGAAGATCACGGCGCAGATAATCTGCAGCGTTTTGCCGCTGGTGGCGAAACGGTTGGTCAGATACTGCGGAAGGGTGATGGAGTCGCCGGCGGCCTTACTGAATTTGCGCAGGCGCGAGGCGCACAGGATCCAGTTCACGGCGGTGCCGAGGGCCAGGCCGATGCCGATCCACATCTGCCCGAAGCCGAAAGCGACGATGGAACCCGGCAGTCCCATGAGCAGCCAGGCCGACATATCCGAAGCCTGGGCGGACATGGCGGTTACCCACGGACCCATGGTCCGCCCGCCGAGGAAGTAGTCCTTCTGGTTTTGGTTGCTGCCGTTGAAGAAGAAGATCAGGCCAACGAAAAACAGGACCACGAAATAAGCGATGAATACGATACTTTCTGCGTTAAACATTTTTTTCCCTCATTGAAGTCTTTTCCGGATGATAATGATCTATTTTAGCACACCGCATTCTGTAATAAAATATGAACCGTATATTGAACAATTCATATGATTAATCACCGAAAATTTGTAAAAATACATTGAAATCAGTTGATTATCGAATAGACCGAAGTATATACTATTATTATAATTCAAAACGGACCGGAATCCGGAACCGGGGATAACACCCGCACAGCCTGCACAGGGAAGGGGAGAATATGAAAAAAAGCGCCGGACAGACCAAAAGCCGTATCGTATCCGCGGCCTGGAAGCTGTTTTACGAGCACGGATACGGCAACACCACCATTGACGATATTATCGAACTGGCAAAAACGTCCAAGGGATCCTTCTATCACTATTTTGAATCCAAGGACGATCTGCTGGGTTCCCTGTCGTATCTGTTTGACGAGAAATATGAGGAGCTGGAAGGGGCCATGGATCCGTCGCTGGACCCGATATCCAGACTGGTGGCCATGAATCAGGAGCTGTTCCTGATGATTGAGAATACGGTTCCCGTAACTCTCCTTACGGAACTGTTCCGTTCCCAGCTGACAACGAAGGGGGAAAAACACCTGCTGGACCCCGACCGGAGTTATTATAAACTCCTCCGGAAGATCGCGGTCGAGGGAAAGGAAAAACATGTTTTCCGGGAGGATCTTTCCGTGAATGACATAACCCGGGCCTATGCGATTTATGAAAGGGCCATGATGTACGACTGGTGCCTGTGCGGAGGAAATTATTCCCTGTGCCAGTATTCGGAAAAAATGCTTCCGCTTTTTCTGGAGGGACTGAGACCGGAGAACCGGCAGGCCGGCTGAAGGAAAACCGGACTTTTCCGCGGCCGGGACTGAAGTGCGGCTTTGAAACGGTTCCGGGAACCGCGGACCGGCTTATTGAGGTTCTTCGGCGGCGCATACCGAAGCATGATATCCGTCCGGAGCCTGGATTTCCCAAAGCAGGAACTTTCCGGGAACCGCGTCCTGTTCCAGGGAGATCCGGCCGTCCTCCGAAACGCGGACGCAAAAACGGTTCAGCGGGAGCGCAAGGCCGGTACCGGCCGCTTTGACGAAGCTTTCCTTCAGTGTCCACAAACGGGTGAACAGCTTCTGCTGTTCTTCCGGTTCCGCCAGGGCCAGGATCCGGGAGTTCTCTTCCGGGTGAAAGAACCGCTCCGGGATTGCCGGATTAAAAGGGGATTCTTTTTCAATATCGCATCCCACGGAAACGGCGTGCCCTTCCCCGCTGAAGGAGGAGACGCACAGGGCCATCTGCCCGGAATGGGAAAGGCTGAAGCGGAAGCGGTCCTGAATTGCCGGAAAATAAGGTTTTTTATATTCGCCTTTCGCGATCTCCGGGGCAGCGTCTTCCAGCCCGGCCGCCGCAAGGGCCTGCAGAAGCAGCCTGCCGGCGCCAAGGGAGAGCCGCTGATCCTTCGGATAACGCAGATGCCGGATCTTTTCCTGACGCCAGGAGGGCATACGGCGGTAATCCGCGGCGAAAAGCTCCGGATCGTTATAAACGGATACATCCATCATTTCTACTCGGATCATTGACTTCAGACTCCATGGCGTTCATGAAACAACAGAACCGGAGGGCCGGACAGTTTCTTGACGGAGGTATTATACAATACTCTCCGGGTTCTTCGAAAGCAGTATAATCGGCAGAGCCGTTAATTATGAAGGAGCAGGGTGTTATGAGTTTTATTAAATTTCTGACAGGCGAAAATCCCCAGATGGAAAGCATGATCGGTCCGGCGCTGGAAAAACTGAGGCTGGTTCCGGCGGAGCAGGTCTGCCGCCTTTCCGGAGCGCGGTATGATCCGGAGGACAGTACCGTGATTCTTTCCAGCCTCGGAAGGGAGCTGCGGCTTCATGTGCCGGAATATGAACCGGAATGCGGGATTCGTTTTATCGAAAAAACGGAGCAGTTTCCTGTCCCGGAGGAGCCTCCGGTAGAAGCCTGGCATTATCTGACCCTGCTTCAGTATCTGAATACAGCGGACGGGACGCCGCTGTCGGGAAACTGGGTTTCTCTGCGGGAACTCCCGCAGGGTGGAACCCGGGGAATGGGATTTGACGCGGAGATCGGGCAGATCTTCGAAACGGCCTTTACAGGAATGTCCGGGAAATCGTTTGAGACGCTTTGTACCGCGGCCGGCGGCCGGGTGTTCCCCGGAAAAGCGGATGCCTGCGCGGATTTTTTCTTTGCGCCGAATTTCCCGGTCCGGATCCGCTTCTGGGAAGAAGATGAAGAGTTTCCGCCGTCCGGGAAAGTGCTGGTGGACGCGAATGCCGGACATTATCTGTCCATGGAAGGCTGCGGTACGGCCTGCCTGCTGACGGTTCGTTCTGTTGCGCGGAAGCAGGGGCCCGAACAGGAGTAACCGCGAAACGGCAATGTCTGCCGTTACTGCGCTGAGGACAGATGATCCAGCTTTTCAAAATACGCACTGTGGGCGTTGTCGTATTCCTGATTGAAGGTATCGTTGAGACCGGAGCGAAGCTGGGTAAAATAGCTGTGCCGCTGATCCGCCAGTTCGGGCCGGACACGGACGATGGTCGCCCCGCCGACGTTGGAACAGACGCCGGTGATCCTCTTGATGTTTGAAAGAAGATTCATGAAGAAGGCGTCCATGTAGGGATCGCACTCGCCGATGCTCATGCGGTTCAGGTGGTTGGCCTGGAGCCGGGCAATGATCTCATCCGCGACTTCCGCCAGCGGTTCAATACGAAAAGCAGCGTTAATATCACGTTTCTCAAAGGCCTGCTGCGTGCAGCCCAGGATCTCATGAAGCAGCTCCTTTAAAACCGCCATCTCTGCCTGCGCGGATTCCGAAAGGGAGATGCCGCGTTCGTATAGTTTCATGGCTGTGCGGGCGATATTGATCGCGTTGTCGCCGAGCCTTTCAAATTCCGAGACGACACGGTAGTACTGGTCCAGAATCAGGGTGTGCTCTTTTTCCTTCAGATGAGGGACCATGCTGATAATGTATTTGCTGGCCTGGTCGGTCATGAGATCGACCGCGTCTTCTTCCTCCTCCAGCTGCACCATAACCCGGTTATCATAGTGATCCAGCAGGGAAAAAGCCTGAAGCAGATTGTTCCGAGCAACAGAGAACATGGTGGACAGGACCTTGTAGGTGCTGTTGAGGGCCAGGGCCGGAGTGTTGTAAAAGGCCGGGTTGAGGGAATCCAGCGTTTCCTTGTATTTGCTGGCGGGCTCTTTTTCGTCTTTGACGATGCGGCGGCTGAGCTTTTCATAAACGCCGATGAACGGGAAAAGCAGGAGCGCGCAGGACAGGTTGAAGATGGTATTGGTGTTGGCGATCATACCGGAGTCCACACTCTGCGTCCAGATACTGTCCAGCAGGCCAAGCCGGTGAATGATGCCCACGACGGCGAGAACCAGAACCGTCTCACTGAGGTTGAAAAGAATATTGACGATACCGACCCGCCTTGCTTCCGGCTTTGCGCCGATGGAGCAGACGATGGCGGTGGTCACGCAGTCGCCGAGATAGATACCCACGATCACCGCGTAAATCCCGCTGAAGGTCAGGAGACCGGACTGCGAGAACGCCTGCAGTATACCGATGGTCGCCGAAGAGCTCTGAAGGACAAACGCGACGCCTGCGCCGGTGATATATCCGACAAAGGGATTGTTGTCGAGTCCGGTCAGGAGGGATTCCAGGATGCCGCTTCCCGTCAGGGAATTGACCGCGCCGGTCATGTTCAGAAGACCGGAGAACAGAATACCGAAGCCGATCGCGATGTTTCCGTAGGTTTTGGCGTTCCGGAAACGGAACCCCATGATCAGGACAATTCCGAGGATCAGGGCAACGGGGGCCAGTGTAGACGGCTTGAACATCTGCAGCCACGCAGTGGACGATGAATCAATGTCCAGCAGACGGATGATCTGGCCGGTAACGGTTGTGCCGACGTTGGCGCCGATGATGATGCCGAGGGACTGGTGAAGGGAAAGGATCCCGGCGGCCACCAGACCGGAAGTGATGACGATTGTTGCTGTGGAGGACTGGATGACGGCCGTGACGGCTATGCCCAGCAGAAACGCCTTGAACGGATTATTGGTAATGCGTTCCATGGCGTTTTTTAAAGCGCCGGAAGAACCGGCTTTCAGGCCGTCTCCCATGATCCGCATGCCGTAGAGGAACATGGCCAGACCGCCGAACAGAGTCAGAATATCAAATATGCTCATGATCTATTTACTTCCTGCTAAACGTATTGCAACTTATCCTACCACAAAGAATTCATTTCGGGTAGCGAAATATTGCACAAAATGACTTTCAGGGATCAATAATCTGTTTAAAACGCAGCCGGTACCGATTGCGCGCCTCAGAGTAAAACTGTGACTGGCAAACCGGACGATCAAAGGACTGTGCGTTCCCGGCGTCAGGCGTCGTCCCGCTCAGCCCTTCACTCGTACTGGCAGTGGGCTGTTCCGCTGTATTGGCAAGTCGCTCTGTGTCTTCGTCCCTCAGCCAGAGCGACTATTGACGTACTCGCGCGGTCTTCACGCTCCTTTGGCTGATGCCGCCGGGAACGCACAGACCCTTTGATCTGG
>CADBNG010000202.1 GCA_902795985.1 uncultured Lachnospiraceae bacterium | reverse complement strand
AAGGCGCTTACTTTATTGGCCTCGAAGATATTCTGCTCTCACGGCGCCGGCCGAGAATTCGCGAAGCTTACGGTGAAGAGGAGTTCAAGATGTGATATTTTCTTTCCATCACCGAAAGACGGCGGAGCTGTATGCTGGTTGCTGGCTGTTCAGCTTAGTGCATTTATCATTTCCTGGACAAAGGAAACGCAGTCCTGGGTGATGATGTAGTCGGCACGTTTCATGATTGGAGCGGAGGGGTCGGTGTTGACGGCGATGACGGTTTTTGCGCCGCCGATGCCGGCGAGGTGCTGGATGGCACCGGAGACACCGAGGCTGATCAGGAGGTCGGGGGCGACGGAGGCGCCGGTCTGGCCGACCTGATGGGGGTACTCGGCCCAGCCCATGTCGATGAGGGGACGGGAGACGCCGACGGAGGCGTTCATGAGTTCAGCCAGTTCGAATACTTTCTTTAAGTTTTTACGGGAGCCGATTCCCCGGCCGGCGACAAGAAGGATTTTTGCGTCGGCTACGCCGGAGTCTTCTGCGCGTTTCGCGGTTGAGAGGACTTCGAGGAAGGAATGCGGTTTATCTTTCAGAGTCAGTATTTCCGTCTTTCCGGTACGGGAGCTGTCCGGGACAGGGCGCGGAAAGACGCCAGGACGGACGGTGGCCATTTGCGGGCGGGAACCCGGGCAGACGATGGTTGCCATCAGATTGCCGCCGAGAGCGGGACGGGTCTGTGCGAGAAGACGGGTGTCCGGTTCTATGGACAGAGCGGTACAGTCTGCTGTAAGTCCGGTTTTCAGCATAGCAGCGATCCGGGGTGCGGCAGAGCGGCCGAAGATGGTTGCGCCAAACAGGACGATCTCCGGCATCCGTTCCTGGATGAACGGAGCGAGGATCCGGGCATAAGAGGAATCATCGGTATCTGAGATGTCGTCCGAGATGAAACAGAGGACTTCGTCTGCGCCTGATTCGATCAGTTCCGGTGAAAAAGCGCAGCTTTTTCCGATACAGACGGCGCTTACTTTGCATCCCAGTTCATCAGCCAGTTCCCGGCCTTTTCCAATCAGTTCAAAAGCAACGGGAAGGGCATGACCTTCGGACTGCTGAACGGCGATCCAGACACCGCCGTTGTTTTTCTGGATGGCTGCCTGGTCTTTTTCAAGGGAGATCGCCTGGACAGGACAGCTGTCCGCGCAGACTCCGCACAAAATACAGTTTTCTTCGGATAGTTCGATCCCGTCTCCGACGGTCAGCGCGTTGTTCGGACAGGCAGAAACGCAGGATCCGCATAAAACACATTGGTCTTTATCGATAAACAGTCCCATTACAGTTCCTCCCAGATCTTTTTGACGGCAGCGGCAGCCTCGGCGGGGCTTCCGGTGATTTCAACAGCTTCTCCTTTTTCTTCCCGGACAAAGGTGCGGATGACCTGAGTGGGAGAGCCGTCGAGACCGATCCGCGAAGGATCTGCCTTAAGTTTTGCTGCATCGAGAAAGATGATGCCGGATCCCAGACTCTTCCGGATTCCGTCAATCGAAGGAAGACGGGGCTGAACAAGGGCTTTGACAACGGTCAGAACGGCGGGAAGAGAAATGCGGAAGGTTTCCGTGCCGGAGTCGGTATTGCGCTTGCAGACCGCATGATCTTCTGTGATCTCTTCGATTTCCGTAACATCTGTCACATGCGGCAGGTCCAGCTGCGCGGCCAGTTCGGGTCCGATCTGGGCTGTATCACCGTCGGTCGCCATTTTCCCGCAGAGGATCAGGCCGGCGTTCCCGAGAGAACGGATGGCTAAAGACAGTGTATAAGAAGTTGCCAAAGTATCCGCGCCGGCAAAAGCCCGGTCGGTCAGAAGCACAGCCCGGTCAGCGCCTCTTGCGATCTCATCCCGCAGAAGCCGTTCGGTCGCGGGGATGCCCATGCTGAGAACCGTAACGGTTCCGCCCAGCTTTTCCCGGATCCGGACAGCGGCTTCCACCGCGGTGACGTCAAAAGGATTGGTCACAGCCTGGGAAGAATCGCGGATAATGGTTTTTCGAACAGGGTCCAGCCGGACTTCATTGGAAGAGGGGACCTGTTTCATACAGACGATTATATTCATAACGGTAGATTCCTTT
>CADBNG010000201.1 GCA_902795985.1 uncultured Lachnospiraceae bacterium | reverse complement strand
TTTCCGTCCGGAATCGTCAGGCTGATATCCCGGATGATCTCTTTTTTTTCTCCTTCGTCGTCCACGCCGAAGGAAATGTTTTTCAGTTCAAGCATCGGGTCTTCCTCCCGTTTTTTCTTGTTTTCCGGCGTTTCTTTTTGCGTCCGCCGGTCGTTTCTCTATCCTAACAGGAACTGTCTGAAATCGCAAGCGATGTTTGTCTTCATTTATGTTATAATATTATTTAAAATAACGAAGGATCCGCGGGATCCGGAAAGGAAATGAAATGGATTTTCTCGAACTGGCCAAAAAACGATACTCTGTGCGCAAATACGACGACCGTCCGGTGGAGAAAGAAAAGATTGATCTGCTGATTGAAGCGGCAATGGCGGCGCCGACCGCCAAAAACATCCAGCCGCAGCGGATTTATGTACTTCAGAGCGAAGAAGCGGTCGCGAAGGTGGCGGCGCTTTCCCCCTGCACCTTCGGAGCAAAAACCCTTCTGGTTTTCACCTATTCCCTTGATGAGGAATGGCACAATCCGCTGGAAGAAGGGATCCGCTCCGGCATCGAGGACGTCAGCATTGTCGCGACCCACGTCATGATGGAAGCCGAAGATCTGGGGCTCGGCACCTGCTGGTGCAACTTTTTCCCCAACAGCGAACTGGAAAAAGCCCTTGGAATTCCCGAAAACGAAAAGAGCGTCCTGTTCATGACGCTCGGCTATCCGGCCGAAGACTCCCGGCCCGGCCCGCTCCACGAGCCCTGCCGGCCGGCAGAAGAAGTGGTGAAGTATCTTTAATCTGCCGGGCAAAATGTCCGGTGATAATGCGCGAAACGCGCCGGAGAGCAGTCTTCGGCGCGTTTTTGCTGAACCGGATTCTTTTACAGTTCTTCCGTCATGCTTTCCTTAAAGCCCTCGCCCCGGATATCCTTCGCATCCGACAGGATGACAAAAGCCCCTTCATCCACTTCGTATACAATACGGCGAAGGTCCACGGTCTGTCTTTTGGAAACGGCGCACAGAAGCATCGGCTTCTTTTCCCGGGTGTACATTCCGTCGGAATGCACCAGGGTCACTCCCCGGTTCAGCTCGTTCATGATTCTCTCCGCAATCCGCGCGTACTTCGTTGAAATAATAAACACCTGGTTGACGTGTCCCCGGATGCCTCCAAGGATCCAGTTCGCCACTCTTCCCGAGAGAATGACGCTGAACACCGCGTATAAAGACGGGCGGATGCCGAATACCCAAATGGCGACAAGAATAATGATGCCGTCCAGGATCGGATAAATCCCGGCGGTATCCAGATACGGGAACTTTTTCTGGATCAGCGCCGCTACGGTATCCGTCCCGCCGGTGGTCCCTTTCCCGAGAAGAATAAAGCCGATGCCGACGCCGATCAGCGCTCCTCCTGCCAGGGCCGTAATCGTCAGGTCCCCGGAGACAATATCTTTCATCGGAATCACCAGCATCCATGCCGAATACATCAGCGCCCCGAAAACCGTCCGTTTGATAAACCCCCACCCGCGGATTCGGATCGCCGCGATCAGCAGCGGAATATTGAACAGGATATTCATCACGCCCACCGGGATCTCCGCCGGCAGATAAGCGGCCGAAAACCGGTTGGCCATCATGGCCAGTCCCGTAAACCCTCCCGGAACCATGGACGCCGGGTTAAAAAACAGATTGACCGCCAGGCCCATGAATCCCGTCCCGATAACGATCAGGATATAATCCGTTGCCGGAGACTGCTTCACGCGGTTTTTCCATCCTTTTTTCATTTCCGAATGCCCCTTTCCCTTACCGAAGAAAAAGCAGGGCATAATACCCTGCTTTGATGCGGAATTTCTTCCTCTTATATACCCTTTATACACCTTCCTTCCGTCTTTTTCAAGCCGCGCAAAAGACAAGGACAGGGGTGGGACGTTTCATCTGTCCGTTTTTCCGGACAGGGGAAACGTCCCCGTGTCCAGGGGAAGCGTCCTGCTGTCCTGCTGGGGTTTTCGGGACTTATTTGCCGCCCTGGAACACTTCAAATCCGAACATCATCTGAACGTCTTTCACCTTCGGCATCCACTCCTGCAGCCATTCGCCGAAGGCCGGGGACTGGGTATCTGCCTGCAGTCCGGCCGGATCGTCGGTTTCCACGATGCCCGCATACTTCCAGGGGCTTCCCTCGTCAGCGATCTCCATCAGGGTATACTTTTTGACGGAAGGAAGACCGACGAAGAACGGTCCTTTCCGGGTATCCACATACTTCTGGTACTCCTCTTTGGTAATTCCATCAGCAAGATTATAAAGAATGATCTGTTTCGGCATTGATTTTCTCCTTTCATTTTCATGAAAAATGGTCAGTCTGACCGATTATTATGTTCATTGCGGTTTCCGGTCCTCTCCGCGGATTTCCCGGATATAATCGGGAATCCGGTTGCCTCTCGGGCACTGTTCCACGCATCTTGCGCAGAACCGGCATTCTTTTTGGTCGAGTTCCAGCAGCTGCAGATATTCCTCTGCCGCCGCCCGGCCGAAGGGTTCGGCATATTCCATGCAGGCGGCCATCATTCCCGGGATATCGACGCCGTACGGGCAGGGCATGCAGCAGCCGCAGGCTGAACAGCGGATTCTGCTGCTGTCCCGGAGGACGTCCTTCAGTTCATTAAGCGCCAGTTTTTCCCGGACGCTCATCTCCCCGGTTTCTGCAGCCTGTACGGCCGACAAACGGCTTTCCATTTCTTCTTCGGAAGACGGCTCCACCACGAGATTCAGATCTTTGCGCATCTGCGCCATCCAGAGCAGAAGCTGATCTTCCAGCGTTCCGCTGCGGCCGTTTTTTTCCCAGGCTGCCTTCAGTTCCGGACGGTTTCCCGCCCGGTCCGCACCGGAAATCATTACGGAAAGGCCGCCGTTTTTCGCGGCCGCATATCCGTAGGACCCCGGCCGGTCCAGCAGATCCAGCGGCGAATAGCAAAAGCGGACCCCGGTCAGATCCGGGAAAGCGCGTGCGGCCTCTTCCACAACTTCCGAACGGCCCGCAATCCAAAGCCAGCTCTCCGTGAAGCGGCCGCCGGATTTTTCCTCTTGCAGGAAAGCAGCAAACCCTGTTTTTTTCAGCCGTGCCAGCATCTGACCGGAAACCGGGCCGAATACGATTCCTTCCGAACGGGACAATCCCAGCCATTTCAGCTTTTGCTCCAGCGCGGCACGGAAGTCCGCGATGCCGGCGCTGCCGTTCAGTGAACAGGAGATGTACCGTCTCATCTTTCCTTCAAGCTCAGGAAGGATCCGCCGCAGCTGCTTCCGTACTTCTTCTGCGTCCGGCCTTCGCTCCGGAAAATCGATCAGGACCGCTTCCATTTTTCTTCGCAGCGCGGCACGGATCATTCGTTCCGCGGAAAAACAATCCGTTCTGCCGCCGGTTTCCGGGCTGTAAAGGCCCAGGATCGGATGGGTCATGGCCTTTTCTCCCGTTATTCGCCCGCCTGGTCTTCCGCTTCGTACTTGTTCAAGGATCCGTCACGAACCTTCCAGGGAGACTCATGCTCCGCATCGAGCTCGATGACCATGAAGACATAAGGACGGTCCAGCCATAAGCAGGTCTGGGGCAGATGGGTCAGTCCTCTGGGAATCATGAAGGCTGTCGGCACTTCCACCGCGTAACGTTCGTCCTCCTCGCCAAGAGCGATTTCGCATCTTGCTCCAAGATAAAGGGGATCGTCCGGATCCAGGCTGAGGAACACCAGAATCTCTTCATTCACATGGCTGTGGGATTCTCCGGCTTTATGAAGAATTCCGGGAGAGGTGAAATGGCCGAAAGCGGTGTTCAGATTGAAGCCGTTCAGCTGCTTTCCGAACATCCAGATCAGGTTCTTCGCGTTGCCCGGGCCTTTGTCTCCCCGGTTGCTGGGATGGGAAACGCCGAAGCAGTCCAGATTTCCGTCGGAAATAGCCTTGTATTCCGCCGCGTCCTTGTACCAGCGGGCAATCTGTCCGTAACCCGGATCGTTTTCATCGTGATTCTCCCACCAGGCGGGATCGCTGTATTTGTCCTGAATCCGCATACCGGTCACCGGATCCACCCACCAGCGGAATGGCTTGACAAGATCGGCATATTTTTTGCCGGGCACCGGCTCGCCCAGCTGGCCGGGAGCGATCATCTCTCCGGCATAGGCGGTATCCAGTCCGACCGTATACTGCACAAAGGCCTTGTCAAGGCTCGTAACTGTAGCCGGGCCGTGAGGCACGCCTTTGGGAATGCAGACGACCGTGCTGTGGTTGAAGGAATACTGTTCCTGTTCTTCTCCGATGGTAATCGTTACTTCCGCTCCGAGGTCCTGCATCGCGTCCAGGTTTGTCGAAACAAAAACCATGATCTCGTCATAGGGATGGACTACCATGCCCTCCACCGGGTGGAAGGAACAGCATTCTTTAATATAGGCATAGCTCACGCTGGCATGAAAGCCTTCCAGATCCTGCTCGCCCTCCATCCAAAGGAGCGGGAAGGGATACAGTCCTTCCGGCCCTTCACGCCAGATCAGGGAATGTACGTGTTTCTCATGGATTCTAGATCTCTGTGCCATTATTTGATCTCCTTTCCGTCGTTTCCCGCAGGGCATTTTACCGCGGATGCCCGTAGTTTCTCCCTTAAAGTGTACCAGAATCCGGGGGCCCCTCCTATGTATAGTTCCGGTGAAAAAACGGAGAAAAAAGGCGGAAACTGTCATTCTCCGGAGAAAAAAGCGGTTGCCACCGGGGCCTCCTGCCTTTATTCTGAGTGTAGGAACCTGAAAAACGAACCGTAGAACACGGCATGAACAGACAGGAACAGATTGAAAAATACATTACGGATCTGATCGAACAGCGGATGCTCAAAGAAGGCGACCGGCTTTTTTCGCTTCGGGAAATGGCCGCGATGCAGCACTGCAGCATTACTCCGGTCATGGCGGCTTACGAACATCTGGAAATGACCGGCATCATTGAAAGCCGGCCGAAAAGCGGCTTTTTTGTCCGGCAGAGCAGCTTCGGCAAAAAGCCGGTCTTTTCCCCCTATGCCCGGCTGTTTGATCAGGAAAACGACGAACAGGCTTCCCGGCTGTATCATATCTACGGCCTGGCGGATGATCCCGGCCTTCCCTATCCTTTCGCGCTCCGGCATCTTCCTCCGGAACTGGAGGACAACGCCCGTATGGCTTCCTGCATCCGCCGCTGTATTACCGGCGGTTCCGATGATCCTTCAGTCCTGTACCGCACCGGAACCTCCCAGGCGCTTGCCCGTGCTGTTATCCAATGGAGCGAACGGGCCAAATGGCTGACCGACCCGGAGCAGATCTGTGTCTGTACCGGCATGATGCAGGCCCTGACCCTGGCTCTGGAATCCTGTGTTTCCAGAACAGACGCCATTGCCGTAGAAAGCCCCGGGAACAGCTATTTTTTCTTCATTGCCCGTCTCTTCGGCGTCCGGGTCGTCCCGATACCGTCCCATCCGGAAACCGGTCTGGATCTGGACTGTTTTGAAGAAGCGGTCCGAAACGATCCGGCCATCCGCTGCCTGATGTGCATGCCGAATTATTCCAACCCCACCGGCTCCCTGATGCCGGTTCCTCATAAGCAGCGGCTGCTCTCACTCTGCGGGGAAATGGACATCGCGGTCGTTGAGTACGATATTGCCGGGGATTACTGTTTTTCCTCCAGACGCCCGCTCCCCTTAAAAGCCGGCGGTTCCGACCAGGTCATCTACATCTCCGGTCTGCGGGATCCTTCGACGCAGCTGCATTATATTTCCGGCGGCAAATACCAGCGTTACATCCAGGGCTTCGCGGACCTTTACCAGGCATCTGTTCCCCCGGTCCTGCAGGACGGCCTTGCCCTGTACCTGGAGCAGCCGCAGGCAAAAAAACACCTCCGCCGCATCCGCAGTGAACTGCGAAAAGCAACGGAAGCGGTGGCCGGCGCAGTCCGGGCCTCTTTTCCTACCGGCACAAAAGTCTTCCCTCCCGAAGGCGGCTTCTATCTCTGGATCGAACTGCCGGAAGGCTTCGACACGCTCGCACTGCTGGACCGGTCGCTCCAGCAGGGAATTTCCTTCCTTCCGGGCTCCATCTTCTCCGCCGGTTCCGAATTCACAAACTGCCTTCGCCTGAACAGTTCCGTCTGCATTCAGAAGCCGGAATCCCTGGAAGGAATACGGCTTCTTGCAAAACTCCTGTGACACACAAGGTGCCTGTCCCTTCTGTGTTTTATTTATCCGGAGTTTTCAATTCAAAGCGGTACTTCTGCCCCGCCTGCGGGTATTTTTCCCGGTCCACTTCACTCATGAACATTTCATACGGGCGGACGTAAAGACGGAAATCGCCGTACAGCGCCTGGTAAACCATCATCTTTTCCTTCGTTTCCGTATGTTCCGCCGTCCCGATGATCTGATACAGATATTCACTGGATGCCGGATCCGCCCATTCTCTTTTAAAATGCTGTACGATGTCGCCGGGATGAAAAATTCTGTTTTCGCTCATTGAAAGATCCTCCGACCGGACAGAACGCGCCGCGGTTTTTCCGGGTTCTTCCATCCGTATTTTCATTATTGTCTCCATACAATTCAAGGCCGCGGCCGCTCCCCTGTGTCTCTGCGCAGGCACGCTTCTGCTATTCCTCCGGGCTGTCTTTCCATACATAGGTATTGTTCAGCCCGATATTCTTTTCATAAAACACCGGATCCAGCCCCATCCTCTTCTGCTTCTCATAATCCCGCAGCGCCTTAACGGCGATTCCCGAAAGCATCAGAATAGCGATGATATTGACGATCGCCTCCAGTCCCATTGTAATATCCGCAAGGCTCCAGGCCAGATCCAGATTTGCCTGAGCGCCGAGAAAGACCATGGCAGCGGCGGCAAGGCGGAATACGGTCATCACCCTCCTGTCTTTGCTGATAAAACGGATATTGGCTTCCGCATAGAAATAGTTCCCGATAATGGATGTGAAGGCAAACATGCAGACGGCCGCCGTCACGATATGGATGGACCCTTCGCCGAACTGCGACGCAATGGACTGCTGAATCAGCGGGATCCCGGAAAGGTCCGATGACTCCTTGTACACGCCGGTAAGCAGCAGGATGAAGACCGTGGCCGAGCAGATCAGCAGCGTATCGATATAAACCGAAACGACCTGGGCCAGTCCCTGCTTTGCCGGGTGGGAAACCACCGCGGACGCGGAAGCATTGGGGGCGGATCCCATACCGGCTTCATTGGAGAACAGCCCTCTCTTGATGCCGTAAACCATACAGGATCCCGTAAACCCTCCGAAAATCGATTTGAAATCAAAAGCCGAACGGAAAATGGAGGAAAGCACTTCGGGGATCTCTCCGAAATTGATCGCAATGATAATGATTCCCAGAACGATATAAATCCCTGCCATGACCGGAACCAGCACCGAAGAAACCCAGCCGATTTTTTCCGTTCCTCCGAAAAACAGGATCAGGCAGATCACGCAAAGCAGGATTCCCACCACTATCGGGATCCGGCTCGCGGATGTATTCGCTGCATAATAGTCAAAAGAAGAAACGATATTGAAAGCCTGCAGGCCGTTAAATCCGAAAGCGAATGTGGCGATCAGCGTGATCGCGAAAAGGATCGCCAGCCATTTTTTGCGGAGGGCGCGGTCAATATAATAAGCCGGGCCTCCCTTAAACGTTTCCCCGTCCCTCTGTTTGTAAATCTGGGCAAGGGTACTTTCCACGAAGGCGGACGCGGATCCGAGAATCGCCATCAGCCACATCCAGAAGGCGGCGCCCGGACCGCCGATCACGATTGCCGTCGCGACCCCGGCCATGTTGCCGGTCCCGACCCGGGATGCCGTCGCGATCATCAGCGCCTGAAAGGAAGAAATCCCTTTCCCGTCGGTTTTCCGCTCCATCATGCATTTCAGGGCATCCTTCAGCAGGCGGATCTGGACAAAGCCGGTGCGGATCGTAAAAAAGATTCCCGCCCCCGCCAGAAGATAGATCAGACACCAGGTATATAATGCGTCATCAATGGCCTGCACAACAGCTGTAGCTGTCATCTTTCTCCCTCCTTCCAAGTAATATGATTCAAGTACGTCCGAAGGCTCTTTCGCTCCTTCATCTCCTGCAGAGAGACCCCTGCCGCTGCTTTGTTTACTCTGATTTTTCCGTTTCCTCCGGCAGCATCCGCACCAGCTCCATAAAGTCCCGCAGCGGCTTTGTGAGCACTTTATCTTTATGGCGGGCGATATTCAGGCGTCGTTCCAGGGAAACATCCGACAGACGGATCTCCCGGATTTCCCCCGCGTCCAGCCGCTTTTTCACCAGCAGATACGGCAGCACCGCAATGCCCATTTTCAGGCGTACGGCTTCCACCAGGGCGTCCGTCGAGGTGCATTCCCACCCCACCTTTACGCTCATTTTGCGCAGGTTCAGAATGCTGTCAAACATATCCCGGACGCCGGCCCCCCGTTCACGGAACAGGAACGTCTCCTCCGAAAGGTCCTGCAGCCGCACGGTTTTCCCGGCAAAGGGATGATCCGGGGATCCGATCACGATAATCCGGTCATGATAGTAGGGCTCCAGAATCAGCTCGCCCCAGTAATTCCTGTCCTTCTGGTCTTCCACCAGGGCAAGGTCCAGCTCATTTCTCTGCAGCGCCCGAAGAAGAACCGGGGCCTGGAACACCATCACTTTTACATGAATATCCGGATAAAGCTGACAAAACCGGGTAACCAGACCGGCCATCTGGGCTGTTCCCGCCGAGATATTGCCTCCGACACGGATCTCCCGGACACCGTCGTTCTGCCGGATCTCCTGATCCAGGTCCCTGTACAGATTCAGGATTCTTTTGGCATACCCGTAAAGGATTTCCCCGGCGTCCGTGACAAAAAGCCGGGAACCGTACCGTTCAAAGACCTCCGTTCCGTACTCCTCTTCAATCTCGCGGATGGTCTGGCTCACCGCCGGCTGGGACATATGAATCTTCCCGGCCGCAGCCGTCATGCTGCCTTCCTCATAAACCGCGGAAAAGATTACCAGCTGGCGTGTGCTCAGCATTATCGGCCTCCTGATCTTTTATAAGCTATTGCTTATGGTCATCATTGATATTTATAGTTTTACTTATATACTATCCGGCGCTATAATGCAACCGTAAAAACAATTCAGGCCTTCAAAGCCTGACAGAATAAAAGGAGACAATCATGAAACTCAGCGCAAGAAATCAGATTAAAGGAACCATTCTCAGCATCGAAGAAGGCGCCGTAAACGGCATTGTAAAAATCGGTTTTGCCGACACGGCCGTCTCCGCCACCATCTCCATGAACGCCATCAAAGAGCTGGAGCTGGAAGCCGGCAAAGAAGCCATCGCCGTGATCAAGGCGACGGAAGTGATGGTCGGCATCGGAGCCATGAAGCTTTCCGCCCGCAACCAGTTCCCGGGAACCGTGGAAGACGTACAGGAAGGCGCCGTAAACGGAATCGTGAAAATCCGCATCGCCGGCGGCAACCTGATCTCCGCCACCATTTCCATGAACGCCATCAAAGAGCTTGGCCTGGAAGCCGGAAAAGAAGCGACAGCGGTTATCAAGGCGACTTCCGTCATGGTCGGTATCGAGTAATCGGTTTTAATATAATAAATACGGGCCGGCAAAAGCCGGACCCGTGCTTATACGGCAGCTCCCTCTCCTTCCTTTCCGGGGCTGCCG
>CADBNG010000200.1 GCA_902795985.1 uncultured Lachnospiraceae bacterium | reverse complement strand
GGCTATGATCCCGCCCAGGATCCGAACACCGGCGAAGGCAACCGCTTCTCGACTTACACCTACGGCGTGGCCTGCGCACTGGTCGAGGTCGATGTAAATACCGGAAAGACGAAAGTCCTGAAGTTCGCCCAGGCCGTGGATATCGGAAAGGTCGGAAACCGGCTGTCCATCGACGGACAGGCATACGGCCGTATCTCCCACGGCATCGGTTTCGCGCTGAGCGAGGATTACGATGCTTCCGACCGCGCGAACAACATCGCCTACTGCGGTGTGCCGACCTGTACGGATGTTCCGGATGATATCCGGATTGAGTATTACGAGGACAACCCGCGCGCGGAAGGACCGTTCGGTTCCGGCGGAGCGGCGGAAGTCTTCCAGGCCTGCACGCATATGCCCATCATCAACGCGATCAACAACGCCTGCGGCGTCCGGATCTACGATCTGCCCGCAACGCCGAAGAAGGTGAAGGCAGCATGGGATAAGCTTCAGAACGGCGAAGATCTGACACCGCCGAAGTACTTCTTCGGTACGGAATTTGAGGACGAGCTGGAGTTCATCCGCGAGAACCCGATCTGAGCCGGGCGGATCCGTCCACTGCGGCAGTAGAAGGAGAGGAGTATTGAAACGGGAAGACGCATTTGCGTTCACGGAAAAATGTTATAACGGGGAGCCGGCGACCTGTACGGCCGCCTGCCCCTTCCATCTGGACATCAAAACATTTCTGAAAAAAGCGTCGAAAGGCAGGCTGAGTGCGGCTTCACAGGAGCTGCACAAGGCTCTGCCTTTTCCTGTCGTGATCAGTGAGCTGTGCCCGGCGCCCTGCGAGGCCGCCTGTCAGAGGAAGACCGTCCTCAAAGAGGAGACGATCGCGATCCGTCTTCTGGAAAAGACCTGCCTTCGCGAGAAGGGGAAGCCGGAGCGAAAGGCCTATCAGCTGGAATCCCTGCCGCAGAAAATCGCGGTGGTGGGAGCCGGGGGCGTGGGCCTTGCCTGTGCCCTGCACCTGAGCCGCAAGCGGTTCGCGGTCACTGTTTTTGAAAAGGACAGCGGCTGGGGCGGATCGCTCCGCCGGCATGAGCGGTTTTCAGATTTTGAAGAAGAATTTACCCGGAAGTTCGCAGACAGCGGGGTCTCTTTCCGGTTCGGAAGCGAGATCACGGATCCGGCGCAGCTTAAGGAGTTCGACGCGGTCTTTCTCGCGACCGGAAAGGACGGAAATGATTTCGGCCTTCTTTCCGGCTGGGATCCGGAACTGGGCACGACGGCTGAGCCGAAAGTCTTCTTAAGCGGCGAGATGGCCGGCCTTTCCCTGATCGGGGGTATGGCGCATGTCCTGGACGTCGCCAAGGCCATGGAATCCTGGAT
The DNA here is from genome assembly GCA_902795985.1 of uncultured Lachnospiraceae bacterium. Next base: position 9,357 of record CADBNG010000200.1, on the reverse strand, counting down.
TCAGACCGGGAATCCATCCTATGCCGCCGTGAACTGGGAAAAGACGGAATGCGCCCGGAATGTCCCGCATAACGGAGAGCAGCCCAAAGCGCATGTCATTCCTTCCGGAGATGTTTATACGAAAGAAGAGGCAGCAGAGGAAGCGGACCGCTGCATGCAGTGCGACTGTGAGGAATGCTTCAAAAGCTGCGATCTGCTTACAAAATTCAAGAAAAAGCCGCCGCGCATCGCCATTGACGTGGCCCAGGACGGACAGACCCGTAATTCGGTCAGCTCCGCCTGCATTACCCGGCAGACCTGGTCCTGCAACCTGTGCGGCCACTGCGCGCGGGTCTGTGAGGAAGGTGTGGACGTCGGCGGGCTGTTCGAGCTGTCACGGAAAGACCGTGTGGACAGCAAACTGTATCCGCCGGCCTTTCACGGGTACTGGCTGAAGGAGATGGAACAGGCTGTTTCGGATTCGGCACTGCTTCGTCCCGCTCCGGGCTTTGAGGAATCGGAAACACAGGCGCTTTTCTTCCCGGGCTGCCGCTTGGGAGGTGCCGATCCGCAGTATACCCTGCGCTCGTATGAAGCGCTGCTTTCCATAAACGACCGGACCGGCATCTGGCTGGGCTGCTGCGGCGTGCCCGCGCTGTGGGCCGGGGAAGCAGATCGTTTTGCGCAGCGGATCGAACAGATGAGGGAAGACTGGGAGCGGCTGGGATCGCCGGCTGTTATTTACGCCTGCGCAAGCTGTCAGAGGACTTTCGCTCGTTTCCTGCCTGAGGTTCCGCTGATTTCTCTTTACGAAGTACTGGAAAAAGGCGTGCGGGAAGGAAAACTGGACCTGCCGGAAGGCGCGCCTCAGAAACTGGCCGTCTTTGATCCGTGCGCAGCCTACGGGCTGGGCGGGGTGAAGTCGGCCGTCCGGGAGCTGGCAAAAGAGACCGGCATGGAGCTTACAGATTACGACAGTGCCGGAAGATGCTGCGGATTCGGAGGCCACATCCAGCTGGCGAATCCGTCCTTCTATGACGAAGTGGCGGAAAAACGCTGCGCGGAAACGGAAGAGCCCTTCCTGACATACTGCGTAAACTGTGCGGAGGTCTTTGCTTCGCATCAGAAACCGGTCCGGCATATCCTGGATCTGGTCTTCGGACGGAACGAAGGCGGCTGCAGGCCCGCCACCCTGGAAGAAAAGCATGAGAATAATCTTATGGTGAAAAAGACCCTGATGGAGAAATACTGGAACGAATCCTTTGCTCCCGAACGGGAGCCCTGGGAAGACCTTCCGCTGGAGATCCCGGAAGAGGTTCAGAAAGATATGGAGCGTCTGCTGATCCCGCTGCGTGACGTGAAGCAGACCATCTGGCAGAACGAAGAAGCCCTGGAAGGCTTTGAAAACGAACAGGGCGAGATCCTCTGCCGGCTTCCGGGCGAATATATCACCTGCTGGGTGAAATACCGGCAGGAAGGGGAGACGTTCCGGGTTCGAGAAGTCTATGCGCATCGGATGTCGATCCGCGAGGAGGAGCACTGATGGGAGATGAAAAATGGATCTGCCGCAAGTGCCGGCAGGAGCTGACGGAACAGAACGTCGTCTTTGACTATCTTTCCCTGAATTTCAGCGCGAAGCTTCCCCGCTGTCCGAAATGCGGCCGTGTCTTCGTGCCGAAAGAACTGGCGGAAGGAAAAATGGTCGAAGTGGAGACACAGCTGGAAGAGAAGTAGCCTCCAGAGGGACAGTGACAATGAGAACGAAAGAAAAACCGGACAGGGGCCGTCTTATAAAGGCGGCCATTCAGCAGATCCCGTGCGACCTGAGTATTGAAAATGTACAGCTCGTCAACACCATCACTGCCGAGATCTATCCCGCTTCCGTCGACGTGCTGGACGGGAGAATCGTACGGGTGCGCGCGAACGGGGAGAAGCTGCGGCTCCCCTCCCGTGAAACCGTGGACGGAGGAGGGCGGTACCTTCTTCCGGGATTCATCGACGCGCATATGCATGTGGAAAGCTCCATGATGCTGCCGGAATACTTCGGCCGCGAAGCGGTGACCTGGGGCACGACCTGCGTATTCACCGATCCTCATGAGATCGGCAATGTCATGGGAATCCCCGGTATTGAACTGATGCTTGAAAATGGCCGCCGCTGCCCGCTGCGGCACTATGTTCTGGCTCCGTCCTGCGTCCCGGCCGTTCCCGGCCTGGAAAGCACCGGGGCCGTCTTCACGGCAAAGGAGATCGGTTCCCTGCTGGATCTGGAAGGCGTTGTGGGCATTGCGGAGCTTATGGATTATAAGGGCGTGATCCGTGATGCGGACCGCATGCGCTCCATTATTGACGAGGGACTCTCGCGGGGACTGTTCCTGCAGGGCCATGCTCCCGGCATTGCCGGTAAGGAGATCGCAGCCTACCGGCTTGGCGGGCCCATGAGCGATCACGAGAGCGCGTCCGCGGAAGAACTGCGCGAGAAACTGCGCAGCGGCTATCATATCAACCTCCGGGCGACGCAGACGGGCAATTTCCTGAACAGACTGCTGCCCGGGCTGGATGGCGTGAGAGCGCTGGACTTTGTTTCCTTCTGTACCGATGATGTCCACGCAGCCAATCTGATGAACTGCGGCCATATGAACTCGGTCGTCTCCCAGACGATCCGCGGCGGACTCGACCCGGCGGACGTGGTGAAAATGGCAACGCTGAACGCGGCCAGGGAGTACGGCTTTGAGGATCTCGGCGCCCTGGCTCCCGGTTATCTTGCGGATATGCAGCTTACCGATGATCTGACGTTCGAAAAAAAACCCTGTGCGGTATGGGTTGGCGGAAAACTGGCGGCAAGAGAAGGCACGTGCGTTTTTCAGGAGCCGGAGTCCGAAAGAAGAGCATTCCCCAACACGGTGGATCTGCCCCAGCTGACGTCCCCGGACGATTTCCGGCTGCGTGTTCCAAAAGGGAGCGGTCCATCCGTCCGCACACTCATTCTGGTAAGCATGGGCGGAGTATTGCTGAAGGGCTCCGTTGAAGAACTCCCGGCAGAAGACGGTTTTGTCGGACTTGCCGGGCGGGATGATCTTCAGTATATCTGCATCGCGAACCGCTTCGGCTCGGGCGCGAAGACCATAGCGGTACTGAAGAACTTCGGACTCAAAGAAGGAGCCATTGCTTCCACGGTCTCCCATGACAGCCACAATCTGACGGTCATCTACCGGAATTACGAGGATGCGTACCTGTGCGCCAAAACGCTGCAGGAATGCGGCGGCGGCATCTGTGCCGTTTCCGGAGGAAAGGTGCTTTATAATCTGCCGCTGCCCGTTGCCGGCCTCATGAGCACCCTTCCGTGCGAAGAGCTGGCGCCGGAGATCGAAAAAACAGATCAGGCGATGAAATCGATCTGCGACAATGTTTCGCCTGTTGTGACCGTTTCTCTTCTGGCGCTGCCCGTCCGGCCCGGCCTTATCATAACGGATCTCGGAATCGTGGACGGGGATACTCAGACCTTTTTGGATATGTTCCCGGAATAAGACAGGATTTTTGATTTAAGAAGAGACAAAGCTTTCGTCCGGGAAACAGTGACAGTCAATACTGAAGTGATGATTGACCAGGGGGACGTTAATGGAGCAGCATTACAGTGCTTTCATTTCGTATAAACACGCGCCGGCGGATACTGCCATAGCGGCTGAAATTCAGAAAAGCTGGAACGCTACCATATTCCGGCCGCGATTCGCAAAAAGACCGGCCGGGAAAAGATCGGCCGGATCTTTCGCGACAAAGAGGAACTGCCCATAACCAGCGACCTCGGAGATGATATCAGCAGGGCGCTGGAGGATGCGGACTTCCTGATCGTGATCTGTTCGTCTTCGACGAAACTTTCAACCTGGGTTCCCAGGGAGATCGACTACTTTCTGAAGTATCACTCACAAAAACAGATTCTGACAGTACTGGTGGACGGTGAGCCGGAAGAGTTGATCCCGGAGAGGCTTCTGTCAGATATCGTGACACGCACGGCAGCCGTCCTGAATGAGGGAGACTGCCATGCGCGGTGCTTTTCCATTGGTGAGGATGCGGTATTATGGGAAAATGATCTGGCATGGGAATATCCGTGGGAGCTTCCGGCGGAATGCGCTTATTCTTCGGCTGAGGTATTTGGCAGGGAGGCCGCGGCAGTCTGCATTGCGAATACAGCGTATGTACTGGATATGGAAACCGGAGAGATACTGGCTTCGCAGATATTTACTGAAACGGTGATCGGAGTGATGGAATTTGATCAATCCGAACTATGGGTATTTCTTTCCAACGGAGATCTGGGCTGCCTGACGGTTGGGGAAGACGAAGAATTATCGTCCCAGTATCCCTCTTTTATCGATACCGGAACATCGGTCAGGCTGAAAAAACTGGTTCGCGCCAGCAGCAGGGAAACGAATAAAGGACAGCTGCTGTGCATGCAGAGACAGTGTTCTTATATCATAGGATATGGGAAGACGTATGATCAGGACGGAACGGTATTTGACTCAAAGACCTATACATCCATGCAGAATGTCTGGCTGGATCAGCAATGCGCAGATCCTGATCTGTACGCCGGATGGGGAGGTGGTCTCGAGGATCCCGACCCAGGGCAGAGAATATGCAGCAGCGGAGTTTCACGGGGACTATCTTTATGTGGCTTACGCAAATGCAAAACTGTTCCGTTACCGTATCGAAGATGGAAAAGAAGAGGGTGTTGCCGACATCTCACTTTATATAAATTCTATGGGAACCTCCGCCTTTGATTTTACGGAAGATATGCTTTATTTCAATATCGGCGGAAGATCTTATGGAGTATTATCCGCGATCCGATTATCGGATATGAAGCGTGTGAACCAGGTCGATGACTGCTGCGGGTATTCCCCTGAGACGAACCGGTACGTCGTTCTGAACAGATGCGCTTCGGATCAGTATCAGTTTGTCAGTTATCCGCAGTATACCGTTGCGGAACTGCGCGCAAAGGGAACAGGGATGATCGGCAGCAGCGAGATGACGGCAGAGATGAAAGCGCGGTACGGACTGAACTGACCGGACCCGCTTAAAAAGCAGCTGCGGGTCTTTTGCCGCATCGCCCGGAATATGTAATAAATACGGATTAAAAGTCCTGATAAGGACAAAAAGGAGGATAAATATGGAAAAAATGGTTTTTGTACACGGTTCATGGCTGGGCGCCTGGTGCTGGGATAAGGTATCCGGGATTCTTCATGAAAAAGGCGTTCAGACACTGGCTATCGATCTCCCGGGCCACGGAAACAGCACGGAACCGATCGAAGGTCAGGACATCCAGACCTATGCGGCTGCGATCGTAAAGGTCCTGGAGGCGCAGGAGGAACCGGTCATTCTGATCGGGCACTCCATGGGCGGTATGTCCATCAGCCAGGCGGCAGCCCTGGCGCCGGAGAAAGTGAAAAAGCTGGTCTATGTTGCGGCGTTCCTTCCGAAAGACGGAGAGGCCAACAACTATTACGGCGATATTAAAGGAATCCAGCCCATGGACTGGATCGCCATGGGTCATGCCAATATCGGAGTCGTACTCAATGAGGATGAGACCGTAATGACGCTGACGCCCGAATTCGCCGTTCCGGCTCTTTATAACGACATCCCGGACGAGGTCGGGCAGGCGCTCTGCAGGCTTCACGGGCCGGATACGATCGCGTCTCCCTATACGGCCGTTCATCTCAATGAGGCCTTCGATGAAATCCCCAAGTACTATGTCAAATGCTCGCAGGACGGGATTCTGACCGTGGACATACAGGAGAAGATGCTTGCGGCGACGCCGGTCAAAAAGCTCTATACTCTGGATGCCGGGCACTGCCCCTACATCTCACGGGCGGAAGAACTGGCGGATGTGCTCTGCGACGTCCAGAAAGACTGAACTGCGTTGCGGATCGATCTGATCGAACATCCGTCCGGCTTTTCCCGGACAGCAGCTTCATGCGGATGAGCAGCTGGCGAAGAGAAGCACAAAAAGCAGACGAAAAACCGTGTTTTATTCACGCATGACCGAAAAAAATCCGTTTTTTTACAAAAACCCCTTGACCTTCCACCTTGTGGAAGCTGTATAAAGGCCTTGCAGACAAGGAGAAAAGGCCATGAAGATCCAGCATGTCGAAGAACTGGTCGGCATCACCAGAAAGAATATCCGCTTTTATGAGGACCAGGGCCTTTTATCGCCCAAGAGGGCGGAGAACGGATACCGGGAATATCACGAAGAGGATATCCGGCGCCTGAAGCAGATCAAATTCCTGCGCAAGCTGTTCGTTCCGATCGAGGAGATCCGGCTGGTGCTCTCCGGTGAGATCCCGCTGGAGGATTGTCTGGAACACCGCCTTCGCGACATCGAAAAACAGCGGATGAACCTGGACGAGCTGCAGACGGTCACCGAAGACCTGCTCTGCGGGAGCACCCCGGAAGATCCGCTGACGCTGGAACGGCTGGAGATCGACTCCTGTCTTGAGAACATTAACAGGCTGGAGAAGGAGGGGAAGACCTTTATGGATGTGAACCTTACGGACGTCCACCGTAAAAAAGCGGTCGGGTCTCTGATCGGTGCCCTGATCATGATCGCCATCATGGGTTTTATTACCGCGGCGATTCTGTGGGGCAACAAGGTGGATCCGCTGCCGGTATGGCTGTTCGTTCTGCTGCTCGCAATACCGGTTATCATTATCGTATGTATCATTGTTGTACTGATTCAGAGGATCGGAGAGATCCAGGGAGGAGAAGAAGATGAAGCTGCTAAGTATTGATCATATTCCGGGACAGGAATTCGAAGCGATCGGAATGGTAAAAGGAGCCATCGTCCAGACGAAGCACTTTGGCAAGGATTTCATGGCGGGGATGAAGACCCTGGTGGGCGGCGAGATCACCGCCTATACGGAAATGCTCAACGAAGCCCGTCAGATCGCCATCAAGCGGATGGTTGATGAGGCCGAAGCGCTGGGCGCCGACGCTGTTATCGGCGTTCGCTACGGATCCGCGCAGATGATGCAGGGCGCGGCGGAAGTGATCGCCTACGGCACCGCCGTAAAATTCAAGTGAACCAACCGTTTCGGAAGGAGCTTCTGCTCCAACGATAAGGGCTGTGAAAGAACCGGCATATCCCGGGCTTCACAGCCCTTTTCTGGATTGGCAGCCGGCCGGTCCGAATCAAAGAGGAATCAAAGGGGACAGTCCCCTTTGATTCGGGGACAGTTCCCGGGATCATCCGATCCCGGATTTCACAGCTCTTTTGTTATTCCGGAGCCGGTTTGCCGTTTTCCGGACTGCGTGCTATAATGTCCCGGCACGACCGAAGATCCGGGAGACTTCGGGGATCGCAGACGATGAAAACAGTAAATGCGGCATGGAGCGGCACTATGATATCAGGTGAAAAAGCATTTTTGGAATATACTTCCCGTTTTGACACGTCCGAAGGAAGGATCCGGCTGAAGATCCTTCATACGATGGAAGTGGTGAAGGTCATGGACCGGCTGACGGCGATGAAGAATCTTTCGGAGAAAATCCGCAGACTGGCGGAAGCCACAGCCCTCTTCCATGATATCGGGCGCTTTGAGCAGGTCACACAGTACGGGACGTTTTCGGACGAGCGGTCTGTCAATCACGGGCTGCTGGGCTGCAGGGTCCTGAAAGAAGAGGGACTTCTGGATTTCCTGCCCGAAGAGGAGCAGGAAATGGTTCTGACCGCTATCGGGAACCATAATAAATATGTAATCGATGAAGGGCTGCCGGAGGAGACAGAGCTTTTATGCAAGCTGATCCGGGATGCCGATAAAATAGATATCTTCCGTGTGTTCGCTACAGAGGAACTGGTCGATACGATGGGAGAGACCCGGGAACAGGTCGCCGGGGAAAAAATCTCCGACGAAGTATATGAACGGATCATGGCGCACGGCCCGGTCCCGAAGAGCATCCGTAAAACGGGGATTGATTACTGGGTCGGATTCCTGGGCTTTCTCTACGATCTGTACTTCGAGGAGAGCCGGGAGATCATCCGGGAACACCGGTACTACCGCATGCAGTTCGACCGGACCGAATTCCTCCTTCCGGAAACGCGGGAACGGGTCCGCCGGATTCTGAAGGAGATCGACGGGCAATGAAACGAGTGATGACAGCAGGGATCCTCCTGATGGCTCTTTTCCTGTCCGCATGTACTGCGGGCCAGGCAAAGGAAGCGGTTTCGGCTACGGTGCAGACCCTGCAGGACAACCTGTTTTCCGCATCGGAGTCCGAAACGGCGGAACCCGAAGAATCCGCGCCCGAAGAACTGCCCGAAGCGCCGGCGGAAGAGGAAGAGCCGGAGATTTTGCCTGAAGAGACCCGGCCGGCCGGACTGGGAGAGCGGATCCTCACGTTTATTGACGCCTACGGACAGAATCATGAGGCTCCTGTGGTGGAAGAACTGAAGAAGAACCCTTATCAGAATGAATGCTTTGTCCGGGACGGCTTCCGGCTTTCCTATGAAGATGAGCAGTATACTTCGTCTTTCGGTATCGATGTTTCCGAGCATCAGGGAGAAATCGACTGGACGGCCGTGCGGGAAGCCGGCGTGGAATTTGCCATGATCCGGCTGGGCTTCCGCGGATACGGTGATGAAGGAACACTGAATCTCGACAGCTGTTTCGAAGAGAATCTGAAGGGCGCGAAAGAGGCGGGCCTTTCGGTCGGCGTTTACTTCTTTTCCCAGGCGGTGAATGAAGAGGAAGCGGCGGAAGAAGCCCGGTTTGTGCTGGAGCACCTGGACGGAACCGATGCCGGAATGCCGGTCGTCTTCGATCCGGAACGGATCCACGACGACGATGCCCGGACGGACTCCGTCAGCGGCGAACAGTTTACAAGAAACGCCCGGACCTTCTGCGGGATCATTGCGGAGAACGGCTATGAACCGCTGATCTACAGCAACTTAATGTGGGAAGCATTTGAATGGGATATGAAACTCCTTTCGGATTACGCGTTCTGGTACGCGGATTACCAGGCGCGGCCCCAGACACCCTACGATTTTGAGTACTGGCAGTACAGCGAGAAAGGGGAGATTCCGGGAATTGAAACCTATGTGGATCTGGATATTCATCTGATTCCGAAAGAAGGATGACAGCGGGACGTGCTCCCGCTGTTATTTTATCGTTGAATTTACGGATTTACTCATACTTTTTTGATGATGGCTTTTCATCTGTCATCAGGAAGTAATTACAGCGTTTAATTTAATCAATTCTCCTGGTTGAAGGATGCGGCAGGAATGGCGTATTGTTCAACCAAACGCTGTTCACAGCTCATTCATTTGACCTGATGTTGGGAAAATGCTGATTTAGGTCAAATACAAATGCCATGAACGCCTCATTCATTTGACCTGATATT
>CADBNG010000199.1 GCA_902795985.1 uncultured Lachnospiraceae bacterium | reverse complement strand
GTGAAAAACAACTATATGTTCACTCCCATGCGAATCGGGAACTGTGAAATCAAGAACCGTTTTGCCGTCACCGCCATGCTCACCGGCTACTGCAATGCGGACGGTACTGCCACCGAACAGTACATCCGCTATCACGAAGCCCGCGCGAAGGGCGGCTTCGGCCTGATCATTACGGAAGATTACCGGATCTGCCCCGGGGCAGCCAACAGCCCGACGGCGGCCGGTATCTGGGATGAAAGCCAGATTGAAAGCCACCGGCGCCTGACGGAGACGGTGCACAGATACGGCGCGAAAATCTTCTGCCAGATCTATCACTGCGGCCGGCAGACCAACCATTTCATCACCGGAGAGCAGCCCATCGGCGCTTCCGCGATCCCCTGCCCGTCCTTTAAGGAAGTTCCCCATGAACTGACCGTGGAGGAAATCCACGAAATCGTCCGGCTGTTTGCGGCTGCGGCCGCCAACGTGAAAAAAGCCGGCTTTGACGGTCTGGAATTTCACGGCGGAAACGGCTATCTGATTGCCGCCTTCATGAGCCAGTATCAGAACAAGCGGACGGATGAATACGGCGGATGTTTCAACAACCGAATGCGTTTTGCCCGCGAAGTCTACAACGCCGTCCGGGCGGCGGTCGGCCCGGATTTCCCCATGATGATCCGCTTCAGCGCCGAGGAGCATGTCCCCTCCGGACGAATGATGATGGAATCCCGCATGGTGGCCCGGGAATTCGAAAGCTGGGGCTTTGACGCGATCAACTGCTCCAACGGCACCTATTCCAGCTACATCCCGCTGCAGAGCTCCACGATCTTTCAGGAACATGCCTGGGCGCTGAAAAATGCCCGGGAGCTGAAGAGTTTCCTTTCGATTCCGATTCTGGGCAGCAACGGTGTGGATGACCCTCTGATGGCCGACATGCTGATCCAGGACGGCTGGTGTGATATTGTGGGAATGGGCCGCTGCTCTCTCGCGGATCCCCAGATGCCCAATAAGGCAAAGGAAGAACGGTATTCGGAAATCCGCCAGTGTCTCCGCTGCCAGAGCTGCTTCGGCGAGCTGATCAAGGGCTGCGTCCACTGCTGTGTCAATCCGGAAACCGGCCGGGAATACATTTACACTTACGAAGATACGCCCGCCCCGAAAAAGGTGCTGGTCATCGGCGGAGGCCCCGGCGGCCTGCAGGCCGCGATCACCGCTGCGCGGCGGGGTCATGACGTCACCCTCTGGGAAAAAGACGAAAAACTCGGCGGTCTGTTTAACGCCGCCTGCCGCGCGCCTGCCAAAGGCGATCATATCACCTGGCTCTGCGCCATGATCGCACAGCTTAAAAAACTGCCCGTCCGAATCGAATGCAGTAAAGAAGCCACAGTGGAAGATATCCTTGCCTTCGGCGCGGATAAAGTAATCCTGGCTACCGGCTCCAAACCCAATGAATGCACGATTCCCGGAGCTAAGGACGGCAGCGTCCTCTTCGCGGAAGACGTCCTGATGGGCCGGAATGTCCCCATGGGCAAAATCCTCGTTGTCGGCGCCGGCGAAACCGCCGCGGAAACCGCTTTATTCCTTGCCGCATCGGAGCGGGGCGACATCACCATTGCCGCCCGTAAGGATAAACTGGTTCCGAAAATGGACGGCAACACCGCCGTTTCCATGCGCAAAGCCCTGCGGGACTACGAAGTGAACATCAAAACCGACACCCGCACAGTCCGCATCACCGAAAAAGGCGCCGTCCTCGAGCATTTCGGCATCGAGCGGGAATACGCCTTCGACGCCGTCGTCATCGGCATGGGCTACCATTCCTTCAACCCGCTGGCCGAATCTCTGACCTTCCTGGGCGGCAAGGTCGTCGTCATCGGCGACGCCCGGGAAGTCCACGATGCCATGAATGCAGCGGCGGAAGGCTATGAAGCCGGGTATAACGCCTGAGACTGCTCCGGAAAAGAACGAGGCTGCCGTATGAATAGCGGCGGCCTCGTCTTTTATTTGTTACCCCCTACACATCTTGCCCGGATGGCAGCAAGGGAGATAGCACCGTATCGCCTTAAGCTGAAGTGAGTTTCGCGAATTCCTGTCCGTGCCGTGGGCGGCGGGCTTTTTTGCCGCTCTGTACATTTTAGCGGGCCAGTATCAGGCACTGTACAGATGGAACTGAAGCGAAACGGGAACAGCAGGGTGCACGACCGTCCGCCATCCGGGCAAGGTGCTGCTGCCGGAGGTTGCTTCCGTTTAATGAAAAAGGCCGCCGTGCGCACACGGCAGCCTCATCCGTCTTTTCAATCGAACGGTTTGCGGATCAGTCGTAAAACGACCCTCTCTTGCGCACCTCAAACTCCACCGGCCGGCCTTCCGCCAGCGTTTTCTTCACATCCAGCAGGCGCTGGTTCCGGCTGCCGCGGAACTGGAGGGAAATGTCCTTTTCCGCCTCGATGAATTTTCCGTCCACCAGGACGTCTATGGCTTCCACCATTTCTTTTGTCACTTCGCAGCACGGATGGCCTTCGCCGGAGAGAAGGTCTTCCAGCAGATAGCCCGTGTACGCCCAGATGGTCTTGTCCGGATAGCGTTCTTTGAACTTCCGGATCAGCGGCATCAGTTCCCGCTGGTTCTCCGGTTCGAAAGGATCCCCGCCGAGCAGGCTCAGCCCGTCCACATAGGCCGGCGCCAGCATGTCCAGGATCTCCTGCTCCGTTTCCTCCGTATAGGGACGGCCGAAGGAAAAATCCCAGGTCTCGGGCTGGAAGCAGCCGGGACAGTGATTACGGCAGCCGGAGACGAACAGGCTTACCCGTACGCCGGCGCCGTTGGCGATATCACAGTTCTTGATCTCTCCGTAATACATAGGTTTGATGACCTCTTTTTTACAAATCATCCGGAAAAAGAACGCCGGGCGTTCACCCGGCGCAGGTTCCTCTATATCGGTGCCTGCAGCACGGAATTCACCGCACCACAGACACCATTAACTTGCAGCATTGCTGCTGCAGGGCTCCCCTCCGGTTTACAGGTGAAGGACCCGTTCCTTGATCTCCTGCGTACGGCCCTGGTTCCAGAACTGGGTGCCGATGTAGCCGCAGGTCCGTCTCGCGACGTTCATCTTGGTCTGATCGCGGTTATGGCAGTTCGGGCATTCCCAGACCAGCTTGCCGTTCTCGTCTTCGATGATTTCGATCTCGCCGTCATAGCCGCACACCTGGCAGTAATCGCTCTTGGTGTTGAGCTCGGCGTACATGATGTTGTCATAAATGAAGCGCATGACCTTCAGGACCGCGTCGATGTTGTTCTGCATGTCGGGCACTTCGATGTAGCTGATCGCGCCGCCCGGGGACAGGGCCTGGAACTTGCTCTCGATCTGAAGCTTCTTGAAGGCATCGATCTCTTCCGTCACGTGGATGTGATAGGAATTGGTGATGTAATTCTTATCCGTCACGCCCGGGATGATGCCGAAGCGCTTCTGCAGGCACTTCGCGAACTTGTAGGTCGTGGACTCGAGCGGTGTGCCGTAGAGGGAGTAGTCGATCTGCTCGGCAGCCTTCCACTTGGCACAGGCTGCGTTGAGCGCCTTCATGACTTCCAGACCGAATTCCTCGCCTTCCGGCTCGGTGAGCTTTTTGCCCGTTACTTCGTATACGCATTCCCAGAGGCCGGCATAGCCGAGGGAAATGGTGGAATATCCGCCGTGCAGGAGCTTGTCGATGGTCTCGCCCTTCTTCAGGCGGGCCAGCGCGCCGTACTGCCAGAGGATCGGGGCCGCGTCGGAAAGGGTACCGGTCAGGCGCTCGTGGCGGCACTGGAGGGCACGGTGGCAGAGCTCAAGCCGGTCTTCCAGGACTTCCCAGAACTTCGCTTCGCTCTTGCCTTCCTTGCAGGCGGTGCAGGCAACGTCGACCAGGTTGATGGTCACGACGCCCTGATTGAAGCGGCCGTAGTACTGGGGCTCGCCCTTCTCGTTGACATACGGGGTCAGGAAGCTGCGGCAGCCCATGCAGGTGTAGCAATGGCCTTCGCCGTTCTTGTCTTTTTTCAGCTGGAGCATGATCTTTTCGGAGATGTAGTCCGGGACCATGCGGCGGGCCGTACATTTGGCTGCCATCTCGGTCAGATACCAGTACGGTGCGCCTTCGTTGATGTTGTCCTCTTCCAGGACGTAGACCAGCTTCGGGAACGCCGGGGTCACAAAGACGCCCGCTTCGTTCTTGACGCCGTTATAGCGCTGATGGAGCACTTCTTCGATGATGACCGCCAGGTCCTTCTTTTCCTGCTCGTTCCTCGCCTCGTTCAGATACATGAAGAAGGTGATGAACGGAGCCTGGCCGTTGGTCGTCATGAGGGTGACCACCTGATACTGCAGGGTCTGGACACCCTTTTCGATCTCGCGGCGCAGACGGGTCTCGATAATGTTGTCGATGACCTCCTGGGCCGGACGGGTGCCGATCGCCGCAAGCTCTTCTTCCACTTCGCCGCGGATCTTGTCGCGGGAGACCTGGACAAACGGTGCCAGATGGGTCAGGCTGATGCTCTGTCCGCCGTACTGGTTGGAAGCGACCTGCGCGATGATCTGCGTGGCAATATTGCAGGCGGTCGAGAAGCTGTGCGGTTTCTCTATAAGCGTTTCACTGATGACCGTGCCGTTCTGGAGCATGTCTTCCAGGTTGACCAGGTCGCAGTTGTGCATATGCTGGGCAAAGTAATCGGAATCGTGGAAATGGATAATCCCTTCTTTATCCGCTTCGACGATATCCGCGGGAAGGAGGATACGGCTCGTGAGATCACGGCTGACCTCGCCGGCCATGTAGTCGCGCTGGACGCTGTTGACCGTGGGGTTCTTGTTGGAGTTCTCCTGCTTGACCTCCTCGTTATTGCACTCGATCAGAGACAGAATACGGTTGTCCGTGCTGTTCGACTTACGAACCAGGGTCCGCTGATAGCGGTAACGGACGTAACGTCTCGCGATCTCGAAGGCACCCGTCGCCATAATCTGGTTCTCGACCATATCCTGGATCTCTTCCACGGAAACGGCACGATTCATCTTATGGCAGCGATATTCGACGTAATCGGAAATGTCGCGGATCTGCTCCTCGGTGAGGCTGTAGTCCTCGGTCGCGTTGCTGGCCTTTGTGATCGCGTTCACGATCTTTGAGACATCGAAGTCCGCTTCGGCCCCATTTCTCTTTATGATTTTCATCTCTATACCCCCTTGCATTCACCATCCGCCCGCAATATACTGATGGAAAGAGCCGGACGGTGTGTCCCTTATATTTTTCGCGGTACGGGACTAATTATAGTAACCGCATTCCCCCAAAGCAGTTGCGTATGCAACAATTTTGAAATATAATACAAGATATAGTGTTTTGGTTAAACAACAGTTACTAAATCATGTGTTTCGTAAAAACCGTCAAAAAGCCCTATTTTAAAGGAAAAACCGCAGAAAATCATGGCTGTTTCCCTCGATTCCGCGCTTCCGGCACTGTACGTTGAAGACCGCGAATTCAATAAAAAAGAAATCATCTGCACCCCCGGATCGGGGCCGGATTTCGGCGGCATCATCCGCTCCGGCACGGCGGTGCTTGAAAGCACGGACCCGGACGGCGTACGCCGGATTCTTCATTATTATATTGCCGGCGACGTTTTCCTGACGAAAGGCTTTCCCGGCGCGGCCGCCGACCATTTTATCCTGACGGCAAGATCCCGCTGCCG
>CADBNG010000198.1 GCA_902795985.1 uncultured Lachnospiraceae bacterium | reverse complement strand
GCCGGCAGCCGTCAGACGGACGCGACCTATGTTGAGATCAATATTTATAAACAGACCATGTGGTTTTATCTGAACGGGGAAGAACTGGTGGAAACACCGGTCGTGACAGGGGATATTGTCCGGGGATACGATACGCCGGGCAGCGGAATCTGGTATATTTATTCCAAGAATACCAATTACGTCCTTATGGGACCCCGGTACCCCGACGGATCCTATGAATACGCGGTATTCGTCAATTACTGGATGCCCTTCAACGGACAGATCGGGATTCACGATATGACCACGCGGCCGGAATTCGGCGGAGAAATCTACAAAGGCAACGGATCCCACGGATGCGTCAACACCCCGCTGGAGAACGTCACTGTTATTTTTGAAAACGCGCCGGTCGGCACACCGGTCGTGGTGCATAGCGAAGATCTGTAGGAAAAATGGCGCAGAGAAGATCGGACAGCAGAAGACCCGCGTCGGCACGCAAGACGCAAAGAGCCGCAGAAACAAGCCGGCCTTCTTCGCGTGCGCGCTCGGCGGCGTCCGGTTCTTCCCGCGGAACGCGGGCAGAGAGAGCAGCGCGGTATCAAAGAGACAGCGGAAGAATCTCCGCTTCGCGGAGCGCGGAAGCCCGCCGGAATTCCGGAACGGCAGCCAGGCAGAGAAACGCAAAAAAACGGCAGGCGCCCGCGGAAAAAGCGGCGGTCTGGAAACGGAACCGGGGACCGTATTTTGATTACAGCCTTCTGGCGGTCACCGTTATACTGATCTGCTTCGGCCTGGTCATGCTGTATTCGGCCAGTTCTTATGAGGCGACGGGAACGTTCGGCGACGATATGCATTACCTCCGCCGTCAGCTGGGATTCAGTGTGCTGGGGCTCGGATTTGCCTTTGCGGCCTGGCATATCGATTATCACCGGCTGCTGGACCTTTCCTGGATTCTTTATGTGATTTCCATCCTGCTGATGATGGCCGTCCGTTTTACGCCTTTCGGCGTCACGATCAACGGCGCGCGGCGCTGGCTGGGCGTTCCGGGCAGCGCGCTGACCTTTCAGCCTTCTGAAATCGCCAAGATTGCGACGATCCTGTTCCTGTCCTATATGATCAAAAGGCTGGGGCATGATATGAAAACCATCAGGGGAATGTTTATTCTGATTGCCATCGGCGCCATAGCCGGCCTTTCCGCCTATCTGTTTACGGAAAACCTGAGCACGGCGGTGATCCTGGTCGGCATCAGCATCGGCATCGTTTTCGTGGCTCATCCGCGGACCGGTGTTTTCGTCCTCCTGTTCTTTATCGCGGCGGCACTGGGGGTTGTCCTGGTCCTGTATCTGATTCACAGCGCCCAGTCCAGCGAAAGCTTCCGCCTGACCCGGATCCTGACCTGGATGGATCCCGAAAAATACTCGGAGCTCGGCGGCTGGCAGGTGCTGCAGGGACTGTACGCCATCGGCAGCGGCGGATTCTTCGGCAAAGGCCTTGGAAACAGCACCCAGAAGCTGGATATTATTCCGGAATCCGGCAATGACATGATCTTCACCATTATCTGTGAAGAACTGGGCCTTTTCGGAGCGATCCTGGTCCTGCTGCTGTTCGGTTATCTGCTGTACCGGCTGGTGGTGATCGCCCAGAATGCCCCGGACAAGCAGGGGTCCCTGATTTCCGCGGGAATCATGGTGCATATCACCCTGCAGGTTGTCCTGAACGTCTGCGTGGTGCTGAACGTCATTCCGACGACCGGGATCACCCTTCCCTTCATCAGTTACGGAGGCACGTCCGTTCTTTTCCTGATGGCGGAGATCGGCCTGGCGCTGGGGGTTTCGGACCGCATTGAGCCGGGGCCGGGAAGGGTCGTTGCCATGGAGAAAAAACGGGCTAAAAGAGGCCGGTCCTCAAAAATGAAACGGATGGTTGACAAATCCATCCAATAACACTAAAATTTTTTTGTTCTTCCGCATGAAATACCGGGAAAACCGGTGCTTCCGCGGAGAATGTAATAGAAGAATCAGGATGTGAGGAGAAGGAGAAATGCTGGAAAAAATCCGTCAGATTTTATCGGAGCAGTTCAACTGCGAGCCGGATTC
>CADBNG010000197.1 GCA_902795985.1 uncultured Lachnospiraceae bacterium | reverse complement strand
CGGCGGATGACAATAATGATATCCAGTTCTCCGTCGAGAAGCTTGCTCTGCAGAAGATCCGGGGCCTGGGTTTCCGGAATATGGGCGATGTCGGGATACAGGGCGCGGAAGCGCTTCCGGGCTTCGCTGACCGGGTTGCCGAACTGGAGCCAGTTGTTGTAGCCGATGCGCAGGGATTTGCTGATTCGCTGCTGTTCCTCTGTTTCCCTCGCGACGAAGGCAGAGTACTCGTCCAGCATATTGCGGAAAAAGACGCGGCTGCGTTCACCGGCCGGAGTCAGCCGGACACTGTGGGTGGAACGCCAGAACAGGGGAAAGCCCAGATCGGCTTCAAGCTGGGAAATATGTTTGCTTACCGCCTGCTGGGTGATGAAAAGCTGGTTGGCGGTTTCGGTGAAATTCAGCGTCTCGGCAAGAGACAGGAAAATACGTATTTTCTGTTCATTAATCACGGTTTATCGGCCTCCGGATTTCAGGAATCAGACTTCCTTCCGTCATGATGGCATACAACCGGGAAGTTGTCAAGAGTGACGGGTTTTGTTGTTGAACAGCGTCTATTTGAAATTCTCTTCTATCTGTTATAGAATAGTACGGATTACGGCAGGAAAGCCGGGAAGGAAGAGTATGAACAGAAGAAAAGGCCTGCTGTTCGGGATTCTGATGATCCTGACAGCATTTGCAGCGGCAGGCTGCGGAAATAAAACAGAAGAACCGGTACAGGCTGCCGCCGAAGAGGCGGCGTCTCAGACAGAAACAGAAACGGGGACTCCGCAGGCGGAGGCGGAAGAAGAAACTCCGGCCGTAACCGCGGCTGCGCCGTCACCGTCGGAAGAACCGGCAGCGGAAGAACCGGCAGCGGAAGAACCGGCAACGGAAGAACCGGAGCAGGACAGCCTTCTGAAGATAGCGGCGGAAAAAGCCATGGCAGAAGCGGTCTGGAAGCAGCAGACTTCTGTCGATCATCCTGAGCTGAAGGAAAGGACCGGCCGGTATCACCTGACGGAAATGGTGCAGGCCGGAGCGGTCATGTCCCTGGCGGATATTGCCGCGCTTGAGGAGTACGGCATGGAGATGACGCTGAGACTGCGTAGCGACGGAACGGGCCGGATGAGCCTTTTTGAGGAGAAGGAACTCTTTCGCTGGGATCTGGAGCAGTTTTCGTTTAAAAAGGATCCGGCAAAGTACGAATGGTCCGAAGAAGAGGGCATTCATTTCGACTGGCAGGGCGCATCCTACACTTTCACCAAAAAGACCGCATCGGAACTCCTGGAGGAAATCAAAGCCGCTTCCGTTCAGGAAGAGCCTGAAGAGGAGGCCGGCGACGAGAGCATCGCGAAGGTAAGAATCGCCGGAGCGGACTGGATCGGCATGGAGGGCAGTGATGAAAAAGGCCTGTGCGTCTGGTATGATGTAACCAATAATACGGACGGCTACCTGTCTCCCTATCTGTTTAATGTGGAGGCCGTGCAGGATGGCCGTATTCTTGAAGAAGGATCCTTCACACCGGCGGAAGAGGAACAGGTTTCCGAATACGGCAACCGGTACCGCCAGCTCCGTCCCGGAGTGAAGATCCGGAGCGTCCACCTGTTTCAGGCGGATCCGGAGGGAGGACCGGTGGATTATTATGTCCGGACCGGTACCGACGACCTGCTTCTGGTGCAGGGGCAGTTCGTTTCCGGTGAGCTTTCCGGCCGGCCGGAAGAGGATTTCACCCTGGATCCGGTCGAAGAAATCGACTGGATGGACGAGATCCAGTCCAGAGGGACGACGGATGATTCCTGCGGGATCGAGTTTGAAGGCCTGGAGGTGACGGACTCGGAAGGCGGTCCGCGGCTGACCGCCCGGCTGAACTTCTCGAATCCGACAGGGGATACCGCGGAACCGTATTATTCCGTCTATATCCGCGCCGTACAGGACGGCGTTACCCTGTATGAAACCCGTTCCTACGCGGCCGACGGAGAGCAGGATCTGGCCGGCCTGGAAATTCCGGGCGGAGCCTCCGCCGTGATCTGCTACGAATGGGCCCTGATTTCCGACTCGCCGGTGGCCGTGGAGGTCTACGACTGGTTTTCGGAAGAGACGGTGATCGGCCAGGTCGCGCAGATCGGATAACCGGCGGAAAAGCAGAACACAGCTCCCGCGGAAGAGGGAGTAATACCGGCCGCGGGCCGGACCGGAGGAGGATTCCTTCCGGCAATATTGTAAAAAGGGAGCAGCATTTATGGCATTAACCGATACCATTTTTCTGTTTTTGTTTCTCCCGGTATCCCTGCTTGTCTGTTTTCTGGATTACCGGCTGCAGAAATATTTTCTGCTGCTCTTAAGTCTGGTCTTTTACGCGTGCGGTTCCCCCGCCTGCTTTGTTCTGTTTCTTGTCCTGCTGGCGGTGGACGTGGCGCTGGCGTATCTGATCGGAGCCTTTAAAAAACGGCGGAATTCCAACGCGCGAAGGATCGCGAAGGGCATCCTGATCGCCGGAATTGTTCTGAATGCCGGATCCCTTCTGTATTTTAAATATCTCGGTTTTGCCGCGGATACGGTGAATCATCTGTTCGGAACGGAATTCTCGGTTTCCCTTCTTCTGCCCCTGGGCATTTCGTTTTTCACGTTCAAGGCTATTTCCCTCCTGACGGACGTTTACCGGGGCGACGTTGTCCTGACAAGGAATCCGGCGTTTGCGGCGCTGTATCTGTCCTTCTTCGGGCAGATCATTTCCGGCCCGATTACGGAATACAACGAATTTTACCGGAATTACAAACCGAAGCGGCTGAACCGGAAAATGGCGTT
>CADBNG010000196.1 GCA_902795985.1 uncultured Lachnospiraceae bacterium | reverse complement strand
TGATCAACATCGCGCTGCTTGATGAGCAGACCAGGGCGATCCTTACGGAAGAGGAGTGGAATTTCGTTCAGGATCATGTCCTTCCGACTTATCGCCTCCGCAGTAATACTCCCGGCCTGGATGTGGAAGCAGTGATCCGGGATAAAGACGGCTGGATCATCAAGCCGGAGGACGATTACGACGCAAAAGGCGTGTTTGCCGGCGTGGATCACACCCCGGAAGAATGGAAGGAACGGGTGGAAAGCTTCATGGACAGAGGCTATGTCGCCATGGTGTTCTGTGAGCCGAAGACGATCCCGATCTTCCCCATCCGTCCGCTTCCGTATGAGCCGGATCTGATGGAACCGGAAGAGTGGCATTCCATGACCGGGATTTATTCCTACAACGGGCATTTCGCCGGATTCTTCTCCCGAATGGGAAAGGAAGGCGTTATTTCGGAAAGCCACGACGGCGTAAGCGTGCCTTCCTTCGGCGTGGACCTGCCGTAAGGGAAGGTGTGAATCCGGTAACAGCTGATGAGTATTTCAGGCAGGGGACGGCGGGTGTCGTTCCCTGTTTTCAAATCCGAAAGGGCAAAATGGAAAGAAAAAAGTTTCTGATCTACGGAGATTCCAATACTTACGGATACGATCCGGCCGATTTCTTCGGGGGTCCTTATCCGGAAGAAATACTCTGGACCGTCCGGCTGCAGGAAGCCGTCAAAGACCGCTTTGAAGTGATTGCCAGAGGTGAAAACGGCCGGCGCCTTCCGAATCCGGCAGGGGAATACCGCTATGCGGAAAAACTGCTGGAAGGAATGCGGGAAAAGGATGTGTTTGCCGTAATGCTCGGATCCAACGATCTTCTGATCACCACCGGTCCGGATGCGGCGCTGCCGGTGAAACGGATGGAACAGTTCCTTTCATGGCTGACCGGCCGGAAAGCCTGTCCGCAGATTCTGATCCTGGGTCCTCCGTATATCGACGGGGAAAAGAGCCCGGAGCCCCTGATGCGGCGGTTTTATGAAGAGAGCGTCCGTATGAATGAAGGCTACCGGCTCCTGGCGGAAAAGTACCGGGTCCGGTTTGCGGACGCCGGGAAATGGAACGTGCCGCTTGCTTTTGATCAGATTCATCTCTCAAAAGAAGGGCACAGAGTTTTCGCGGAACAGATGATCCGTCTGTTGTCGGAATGGAATTGACGACAGGGGGACGCTTTCCTGTCGCCAGTCCGGCAGGGGGAAGGAAGAAGATGACATACCATACGATATCGGTAAACGGAGTCCGGCTGTTTTACGCCTGTGCCGGCGAAGGACGGCCGGTTCTCTTAATCCACGGCAACGGGGAATCCCACGAGCTGTTTTCCACGGAGATCGGCCAGCTGGTCCGCGCCGGATACCGGGTCTATGCGCCGGATTCCCGGGGCCAGGGAGCCAATGAGCCCCTGAAGGAATATCATTATGCCGACATGGCGGAGGATATGTATCAGTTTATTACGGAACTGGGGCTGGATAAGCCGGCGGTATACGGCTTCAGCGACGGAGGCATCATTGCCCTGATGCTGGAAATCCTGCATCCCGGGACGGCCGGTATCCTTGCCGTCAGCGGCGCGAATCTTTCGCCGGAAGGGCTCGATCCGGCCTTTTCCGCCCTGTTTGCAGGAGAAAAGGAGGATCCCCTGATCCGGCTGATGTTTGAGGAACCCCATATTGATCCTGCGGCGCTGTCAGAGATTTCCATTCCGGTACTGGTCACGGCCGGCAGCCGCGATCTGATCCTCCCGGAAGAAACCCGCCGGATTGCCGAAAGCCTGCCGGATGCCGAACTGGTCATCGTGGAGGGAGCGGATCACGCCGGATATATTGAAAACAGCGAAGTGATGGGAGAACTGCTGATTTCGTTTTTAAGGAAACACGGGTATTGACGGCAGATGCGGGGCTGACAGACGGATGCGACTTTTTGTCAGCTTAAGGGTTTTTATTTTCACTCTTCCGGGGCGTAAAGCCCAAAGGAAACAGTACGGACCGCATCGGTGTACCAGTAGGTATAGGCGCCGTAATAACCAATGGAGCCGATGATTTCCTGTATATCGGCACTATCGTTTTCTTTCCATGAAAGAGCAAGCTGATAGTCTTCCTCAGAAGCGAACTGCACAGTCAGCAGGTTCTTTCCGCTCTCATACTGGCGGTACAGGATGTCAATGAGCGTG
This sequence comes from uncultured Lachnospiraceae bacterium, assembly GCA_902795985.1. The sequence continues at coordinate 8,321 of CADBNG010000196.1, read as the reverse complement.
CCCCAGTCATAATACTCCAGCAGATAGCCTTCATGGGCATAGTAGTTATAGGGCATCGGATCGATGTCTTCGCTGACGGGGTCCAGACTTTCGATGGAATGGGAATCGATGGATTCCACCTGATCCCGGGTCAGGAAGAAATAACTGTAGTCGATATAAGGATCCCCGTCGGCGTCCGCCATATCGGTGTCGTCCCAGGTCACGTCAATGTAAACCTGGTCGGAGGGGACGGCGACATAGTTCCAGGCATGCTGGTCGGAATAGGAGAGCGGGCAATAATCCCCCAGCGCGGCCATGACGTGGGAAAAGGCGCAGGCATAACCGGTGCAGACAGCCAGGTGATTGACCAGGGCGCCGTAGGTATCATGGCAATGAGGCGCTGTGGTGGACTGGTCATAGGTAACGAGCCGGCACAGTTCATCATGCACGATCCGGGCCCGGGTCCAGTCATCCGCGTCTTCCGGCACCAGCTGAAGGATCTCTTCTGTTGCCGCGTCAATTTCCCCTTTCATTTCCGCCAGTTCCTCATCACTGAAATCGTCATAATAGGTCAGACGATAGAAATGGTAGGTGTGCTCCCCGTCTAGTTCGGGGGTCTGCCCGGCCAGGCCTTCGCCGCTGCAGTCCTCCAGCCAGAAGGTGCTGTAGGGCATGGCGTAAAAGTCGGTATTGTCGTACCAGTCGGGCTGATCCTTGATGCAGATGGTGGGTTCGCGGCGCGCAAGCGCTTCGGCCATGGCATAAAAAGTCTCTTCCGGATCCCCGTTATAGTTGATAACAAAGGTTTCTTCCGGAATATGGACGTACTGGCTTCCGTATTCATCGATGACGATATAATCACTGTCAGGAGAAACGGTATAGGAATGAGCTTCCTCCGCGGGAGCAGAAGGCTCCGGCATTTCTGCAGAATCATCGGACGGAAGAACCTCTGTACTCTCCGGGACAGCGGTTTCCTCCGGAGCAGAGGAAAACCCGGAAGCTTCGGCAGTGGACTCCGCAGAGACCGGGACACTCTCTGACTCCGAAAGGAAAGAAAGATCATCCAGATCACCGCATCCGGGGAAAACCGCCGATGCGCAAAAAAGAAAGCCGGCACAGACAAAAGTAAGCAGTCGTTTTTTCATATCGAACTCCAGGTAAACACAGCAGGACCGCCCCGTTCAGGCGTTTTTGCGTCTTCGCAGCAGGAAGATGATGAAGGCTGCAATCACTGCCGCGGCCAGAATCCAGGCGTAGAGGGGGATCCGGTCGATGCTCAGACACCGGACGTTGATCCACATCTGATTGATTTTCTCATTGGTTTCCCCGTCAAAATAGACCATGATCGAGGAACGGGCGAGGGTATCCGCGTCCGGATACTGGGCATAAAGCTGGCGCTCCAGGGCTTCTTCCGGAACCTCCAGAATGTAATCTTCATCGTCTTCGTCGCCGGAGAAGAAGTAGCCGAGAGGATATTCCACGGTATCTTCCTCGTCTTCTTCGGCTCCGAAGTTCCAGTCCGCATACTCAAAGATACGGGTATCGTCCTCATTACCGGCAATCACAGAGGTATAGCCGACATAGTACATATTCCGGATCACGTTATCGGGGCGGGAGACAAAATTGATGAAAGCTTCCGCCGCGTGCTGTTTGGCGGCATCGCCTTTGATACCGTTTTTCAGCAGCACCCATCCGTCAAAATAGATGTTGGTAGCCTCTTCCGGAACGGTATAACTCAGCAGAAAGTCGTCCTCATCCGCCTGATCCAGCGTATAGACGCCGTCCCCGGACCACTGCAGGTTGACCAGCACTTTTCCGGTAATCATATCCGCCTTGCCGGAGTCGGACTCAAAGGAATAGGCGTTTTCCTTCATGGCTTTGAGATAGTCCTGGGCGGCGGCGATGGTTTCGTCGGAAACGTCGTTCATCTCCGCCTCGAGCCGGTCGGGATAATCGGGAGCCGAAAGAAATTCCTCACTGGTCAGCAGATCGGATTTCATGGCTCCGAGGGCGGCAAAGTAGGAATCCCGGACGTTGTCCTTGATGGTAACCTGCCGGGCAAACTTCGGATCGGCCAGAATCTTCCAGGTGGAGGCTTCTTCTTTCGTGACCTCTTCCGGATTGTAGACAATACCGGTGACGCCCCACATATAGCCGGCCATATAGCGGCTCCAGGACTCCCCGTTGATTCCCTTTTCTTCCAGAATGTTCTGGATGTAGGGGGAAACCATGCGGATATAATAGTTTTCCTCGATTTCCGTGTCGAAAAACTCTTCGGAAAGAGGAACCAGCTGATTTTCCGCCATCAGCTTCATCACCATATATTCCGAAGGGCAGGCCAGATCGAATTCATCACCGAGCGTCAGCTGGTTGTAGAAATCCTCGTTCGAACCGAAGGCGGAGTATTCCACATGCACGGGAATCCCGTAGGTTTCCTCGTACCATTCTTCGAAATCGAGAACCATATGGTTTACTCCGAGAATGGTATCGCTTTCCAGTTCAATGGCCTCGTCTTCATCCCAGTCGCCGAAGTCCAGATATTCCTCCCAGTTGCTGATGCGCAGCGTGACCCCTTCTTCGGCGGTTGCCGGGGCGGACGGGACCAGGAACAGGGTAAGAATGACGCAAAGACAGAGGGCAGTGATGCGCAGGTATCGTTTCATCATGCGCCCTCCTTTCTTGCGGTCAGGGCGGCAGAACTGCGCTGCGCCCGGATATTCATGATCAGGACAATCAGCAGGACGATCACGAAAATCACGGTGGAAAGTGCCCAGAGCGCGGTTTTGATCTGGGTCTGGGCCCCTTTTGTGGCGTTGACGACATAGGTGCTGATGGTGTCAAAAGTAGCCGGCTTCGTATAGGTCGAAATGAAATAATCGTCAAGGGAAAGGGTTACGGCAAGGGCAAAGCCCGAGACGATACCCGAAAAAATCTGGGGAAGAACGATCCGGAACAGCGCGCCGGCAGGGGAAGCTCCCAGATCCAGAGCGGCTTCGTAGAGCGACGGATCCATCTGCTTCAGCCGGGGCATCACGGAAAGATAGACAAAGGGAGAGCAGAGGGTCACGTGTCCGGCAATAAGGGGCAGGAAGGTGTCCTTGCTCACGCCAAGAACCACAACAAGCAGGATGCAGGCGGAAAAACCGGTGACAACGTCCGCGTTGACGACCGGGATCTGGTTCAGGGCGGAATAAACATTCTGGGTCCTGCGGCGGGAATAGAAGGAGCCGATGGCGCCGGCGGTTCCGAGGACGGAGGAAATGGCGGCGCAGCCCAGGGCCAGAAGGATCGTTCCGGTAATCATCCGGGTCAGATCCGGAGTCGTAAACAAAGTAACGTAATTCTGCAGCGAAAATGAGCGGATCGCCCCGATGTTGGTCGCGGAGGTAAAGCTGTATACGGTCAGAATCAGGATCGGCGCGTATAAAAAGATCAGGACGAGGAGAAAGAAAATCCATTTGAGGTTTCGTCGGATCACAGCAGCGCACCTCCCTTCTCGGAATCGGAGGAAGCGTCCGCTTTTCCGCCGGTCGCCAGCGTAAAGATGACGATGATCAGCAGAAGGATGAGCGCGATCATGGAACCGCCGTGCCAGTTATAGGCGGTGAAATAGCTGCCGATCAGGCTGCCCATGATATAGGTGCTGTTATACAGCATATCCAGGATGACGTAGTTTGTCATCGCCGGAAGGAAAACCATGGAAACACCGCTGATGATCCCGGGAACCGAAAGCGGAAGAGTAACCCGGAGAAAAGCCTGGGCCGGCGTGGCCCCCAGGTCGGACGCCGCTTCCAGAAGGGAAGAGTCCAGCCGTTCGATCGTATTGTAGATCGGCAGGATCATAAAGGGCAGGAAATCATAGGTCATGCCCAGAATCGTATTGAAAAACGGATACATCGCCAGATTGCCTTCAATCAGCGACAGAATCTCCTTCAGAGCCGTGATCCGCAGAGAGAAGTTGATCCACATGGGCATGACGAGCAGCATGACCACCACGGATTTGGCGGCCAGATTGCTCCGCGCGAGAATATAGGCGGTGGGATAGGCCAGCAGCAGGCAGACGATCGTGGTCACGAAGGCGATCGCCAGACTGTAGCAGAGGGTCCCGAGAGTGTTCGGATCGGAAAAGAACCCCGCGAAATTGGATAAAGTGAACTGTCCGCTGCCGTTTGTAAAGGCATAATAGACCAGGACCAGGAGCGGGGCGGCCACAAACAGGCAGAGGAACAGACCGTATGGAATTCCGAGTGTTTTTCTGGAGAAACGCATGGCCGTGCCCTACCTTTTTACCGAAAACGTCATTTTGTCAACCGGCATGATCAGACTGACGGAATCGTCCATATTCCAGAGATATTCGTCGTCCACGATGAAATCCTGGTCCAGATCCGTCCGGATCACATAGCTGTAATGGTCGCCTTTATAGATCAGGTCAATGATCCGGCCGAGCACCAGTCCGGCTTCCGGATCATCGCTCATTTCGATGTCCTGAGGTTCAATGGCGATCTGTATCGTTACCCGGGAAGGATCGAGGACTTCTCCGCGGGCATTCTGCAGGCTTCCGTCTTCCTTCCGCCGCCAGCCCGGTATTTTCTGCGCCAGGTCGGCTTCAAGCACGTGGTCGTTGAACTCCGCTTCGCCGTTTCGGTTCAGGGAGGCGTTAAATACGTTGGTGTGGTCTTCGGCGATCATGATATGGATGTTGTCGGGATCGACCGTCATTCCCACCAGGTCCCCGGGCCGGGCGCTTTTCGTGGACTGCACCACCATTTCATTCCGCCCGGATTCCACCGTGATTTCGTAATGGATGCCTTTGAAGATCACCGAAGTAACGGTCCCTTTGATAATTCCTTCTTCCGGGGGAGTGAGGACCACGTCCTCCGGACGGATGACCGCGGTGATCTGGGTTCCTTTCTCAATATCGTCGACGCATTCAAATTCGCCGCCGCAGAAGCGGGCCCGGAACCGGCCGGTCATGATGCCGTTGAAAAGGTTGCTGTCGCCGATGAAGTCCGCCACGAAGGCATTGCTGGGTTCGTTATAGATGTCTTCGGGGGTGCCGATCTGGAGAATCCGGCCTTCGGACATGACCACAATCTTGTCCGACATGGTCAGCGCTTCTTCCTGATCGTGCGTGACGTAAATAAAAGTGATCCCGAGACGGTCGTGCATGGCCTTGAGCTCAAGCTGCATTTCCTTGCGCATTTTCAGGTCCAGAGCGCCGAGAGGTTCGTCGAGCAGAAGAATCTGGGGTTCATTGACCAGCGCACGGGCAATGGCGACACGCTGCTGCTGGCCGCCGGAAAGGGTCGGGACCCTGCGCTTTTCAAAACCTTCCAGATCCACAAGGTCCAGGACGCTGGCGACCTTCTGCACGATTTCTTCCCGGGGAAGCTTTTTCTGTTTCAGACCGAAAGCGATGTTTTCGTAAACATTCATATGCGGAAACAGGGCGTACCGCTGGAAAACCGTGTTGACCGGACGCCGGTTGGGCGGAAGATGGGTAATCGACTGCCCGTTCAGAAGGATTTCCCCGCTGGTGGGCAGGTCAAACCCGGCGATCATGCGCAGCGTCGTGGTCTTTCCGCAGCCGGACGGACCGAGGAAGGTCACAAACTCTCCCTGCCGGACCTGGAGATCCAGATCCTTGACGGCGGTAAAACCGTCGGAATAGGTTTTGGTGACTTTGCGCAGTTCAATGATGTAGGGAGCCGTGCTGCTCATGACAATTCCTCCTGATGACCCGCGGACGCGGGCAGGCCTTTGCCTGACGAAATCCGTCAGGCACCGGATTTACGGATAAACAGGTTTCTCAAAATGCTGGTAATCCACCGGGTTTTCCCAGTCTCCGCCCCAGGTCCAACCTCTTTCGAGAAAGAGCTGGCAGCAGAGGTCTTCGTGGTCAATCATATGCCGTTCATGGGCATCGGGAGCATCCCGGTCCAGATAGAGTTCCACGTCGACGTCGTACCAGTGGGGTTCCCCGTTTTCATCGTACATGACATACGGATTGTTCTTCGGATTAATATCGATCGCGCAGCCGTATGCGTGATTGGACGGAGTCGTTCCGCCCGTCACCGGGCGGTAATTGAAAGCGGACGTATTATTGTGCGCGATGGAAAGGTCGTCATCCGCTCCGTATTCATCAATCAGGACCATCTGTTCGATGGGATAGCTGTTTCGGAAGAGTTCCAGGAAAATGGAAGTGATATCGTCGGCGACCATCGCGTTGACCATCAGTTCGCCCACCCGGATCTCTCCGTTGAAATCAAAATAGAGTACTTTTATATACCGCAGGTCTTCCCGGGGAACCGTGCAGTCGGTTTTATAGGACCGGTCGTCCCCGTAGATCCGGTCAAAAACGGCGTCGGAGATTTCGTAGCTCCGGAAAAAATCCTCCAGCAGATCCGCGTCGATCTGTTCTTCTTGCAGCAGAGTACCGGCAGGAACGTTTTCGATATCCGTCAGGGGTTCGGGCGTTTCCTCCGGTGTTTCGGACGGAACGGGAGCGGCTGTTTCTTCCGGGGACGTTTCCGGCATCTGATGAGGCAGCGGTTGAGTAATCCGGGAGGGCCCGGATGAATCGGAAACCGGGGCTGCTTCGGAAACGGAAATGCTGCCGTCCCCAGGGACATCAGCAGATGAAACTGCTGCGGCCTCCGGAGTTCCGGCTTCTTTTTCAGGTTTGAGAAGAGAATGGGGGCCGAAAAAGAGCAGACAAAGAAGAGCGGCTGCGATAAGGAGGATTATGATCAGAATACGCGGGATCAAAGAGGAGCGGGTGTCTTTCAATTCGGTCTCCGGGAAAAGTCCGCCGGCGGCGGATGTGCCGTTGATAATTGCCTTCCATACAGTTTACAGCGTACAGGGTGCTTTTGCAATCGGAAACCGCAGAATAATCGCGGAAAATCTGTGTGGAAAACAGAAGGAAAAAGGAGTATGATGTACAGGAAATAAGAAAGGGAATTTTTGTCATGATTCGGGATCATGAGCTGAAACCGGAAGAGCCCCTGGAGGAGGCGATCCGATCGGTGGAAAACGAAACGGAGCCGCCAAAGCCGGGGAATAAAAGGGGAAAAAAGACAAAATTCCTCCTTTTTTTGCTGTTTATGCTGATCGTCGGCGCGGTCGTTCTGTATACCGCGGTTCACGAGTTCGGCAATAAACCGCCGGAAAAGCTGGGGTTTGCCTTTGGACCCTATAATTACATGATGATCGGCCTGGGCTTTGGCTGTATGATCTTAACACTTGTTTTCGAGGCCCTGAAGTATCTTCTGATGATGAAAACGCTGGGCGTGAAAATTTCGCTCCGCGCCGCCTTCGAGACCTCCGCCCTGGGCCGGTATTACGATAATATCACGCCTTCCGGGATCGGCGGCCAGCCTTTCCAGATCTACAATATGCACAAGCACGGATATTCCGGAGGCGTCAGTGCCGCCATGCCGCTGACGGCTTTCCTGACGATGCAGCTGGGCTTCGTCTTTCTGGCGGTGCTGGTCTTTATTTTCCGCGGTGAAGTGGTTTCGTTGCTGGGAATCCGGATCACCGCGTATTGCGGCGCGGTCATGTATTCGCTGCTGCCGCTGCTTATTATCCTCTTTACGATTTCCGAGCGGTCCGCGACGAAAATCCTGCGCGGCTGCCTGCGGCTCGGGCATAAGGTTCATCTGGTGAAAAATCCGGAGAAACGAATGGAATCCCTTGTGGAAACTCTGAAGGAGTACCGGTCCAGCGTAATCCTGCTTTCCAGAAGGAAGGGCGTTTTGCCGCTGCTTTTCGCCCTGTCCTTCTTTTACCAGGTTTCCGTGGCGAGCATTCCCTATTTCGTGCTGCGGGCTTATAACGGCTCTTCCGGATATTTTGATATCCTGGCCATGACGATGTTTATCTACTGTACGATCACTTTTATTCCGACGCCGGGCAATTCCGGCGCGGCGGAAGGATCGTTCTATCTGATCTTTTCCCAGCTGGATCCCACCGGACTTTTCTGGTCCATGCTGATCTGGAGAGTGATCTGCTATTATTCGTATATCGTAATCGGGTTCCTGATTTATGGCGTGAACGGCGTCAGAGCCCGGATCCGGAGAAAGAAAGGGGAAGTGCCGGATGGCGAACAGACCTAGCATCCGCTCCGCGCAGTGCAATGACACGTATTTTCCCATTCTGGACGGGGTAGTCCGCACCGTTCATAATTATGCCGCCGTCCTGAACCGGCGTTCGGGGGCGTATGTTGTCTGCCCGAAGCAGAAAGGGAATTATGACGACAGTACGCTGCCCTATAAAGTCCTTCGCTGCGCGTCGCTCCGACTTCCGGTTATGAACTACGCGCTGGCATTTCCTGTGGA
>CADBNG010000195.1 GCA_902795985.1 uncultured Lachnospiraceae bacterium | reverse complement strand
GCCGCATGGGCGGAGGAGACGGCGGCGGAATCCGTCCCGGAGAGCATAGAGACCGTGTCTGAATATGAAGAAGAGGAAGTTCTTTCATCGACGGAGAGCGCTGAGGTAGATGTCCCGCAGCAGACAGAAGCGGATCCGGATGTAAAAGAGGATGACGAATCCGGCACACAGCAGACGGACGATGCAGTGTCTTCCCTGGGCGACGCGGTATCAGACGGGATTATTGAGGAAGCAGACAGTACCGAAATCGCTCCGGAGGATGCGGAAGCAGTCGGTGAAGACGAAACATCTGCAGGCGAAGAAGCGGAGAAAACCGCCGAAGAAGAAAGCGCGCAGGGAGAGGAAAACGAAAATCCCGCGGCGGCGGATCCGAAAATAGTAATTTCCGAAGTGACGGTTTCCGTTACTTCACCTACTGTCGGTTCGAAAAGCACCGACGCGGAGCCGGGCGCGGCTGTAGCCGCAACGACGTACAGCCTGGAGTATAAAGGCTGGCTGCCGGGTCTTAACGAATACAGTTCAAGCACACCGGAGTTTACCTTTGCAGCCGGAACCACGTATTACATGTATGTTACTCTGAAAGCGAAGAGCGGATACGCATTCGCAAAAGGCTATCCGATTGAAAGCGGAATTGACGAAGGAAAGAGTAAATTTGCAGGTACAGTTCAGGTCAATGGCGGCGCGGCGAAATTCTGGGGTGTGTACGGAGAGGAAGACGATCACCTGATGCTGAAGATTGCGGTTACGGCAGTCCAGCAGAAAGACGTCTGGATTGACAATACCGTGGACACGAGCAAGTCCCATGTACTGGGGAAGGTTGTCGTGACGGACAAGTCTACCGGGAAAACAACGACACAGGAGGTATACAACAAAACCGCTTCTGTTACATTCAGCGATCCCAGAACAGCAGAGGTCCAGACGATGATCCAGGCGGCGGCAGCGGAAGGGCGCAGCTGGGCAGCAAAACAGGGATATACGATCGTCGGAGAACCTGTGACCGAAGAAGTGACGGGAAAGGTATGGGATAACCGTAAATATGAGACGATAGAGGATGGAGACGCGGTTCTGATCGGAGACTGGTCAGAACTGATCGGAGATTATACAGGCCAGCCCATGACCAGAACGCATGTCGCTTCCGGTGATTACGGAAAAGAAACCACCTATACGGTGACCCTGCAGGCGGAATATACTCCGCATACGCATAAGCTGGTGAAAACGGCCGCGGTGGCATCGACCTGTACGAAAAAGGGTACGGCGGAATACTGGACCTGTTCCGGCTGCGGGAAAAAATTTTCCGACGCCGCGGGAAAAACGGAAATCAAAGCGCCTGCGGCACTGCCTCTGAAAGCGCATACCTGGGCTTCGTCCTATACCGTGGATAAAGCGGCAACCACGTCCGCGGCGGGCAGCAAGAGCATTCACTGTACGGTATGCGGCGCGGTGAAGCCGGGCAGCAGTGTGGCTATTCCGAAACTGGAAGTGCCGAAGGTCAAACTGATCGCGGCCTACAACGGAGCCTGGGGCGTGGGCGTAAAATGGATCAAGCTGGCGGGTGCCACGGAATATACCATCTGGCAGAAATACAACGGCAGCTGGCGCGCCATCAAGACCGTTAAGCCGAATGACAGCAGCCTTCAGGTTTCCGGAAATACGCTGATGTACACGGACCAGACCGTAAAGAACGGATATGGGAAGGGATATATCTACTCTGTTTCCGCGAAGGTCGGAAGCACCGCAGTGGATTATGACCGGGCCGGCGTCGCCATCTACCGCCTGAACCCGCCGGAACTGAAAAAGGCGTCGAACACGAAGGCGGGCACCGCGGTGGTGACCTGGAAGGGCGTTTTCGGCAGGACGGAAACCAATGGGGCCTATGACCTGCAGTACGCCACCGAGGCGGACGCGAAGGCCGGCAAATGGAAGCGCGTTCCGCAGAAGCTTGGCAATACCGTGACCACGACCACCGTCACCGGTTTGAAGAAGGGCGCGAAGTACATTTTCCGGATCCGCTGCTCAAAGACAAATAAGGACAGAGGAACCTTCTACAGTGAATACAGCAAATGGCTGAGCGTGACGATCAAAAAATAATGAGAATCAGAAATCCCGCCCCGGCAGTACTGCCGGAAGGCGGGATTTTTTGATTCATGTGAAATAGTATCTGCTCAGCCCCCCTGACTCGGATCGCTTTGCGATTTTTGTCCAAATCCCAGGGGTGCGGAGTTTTTACTTAAAATACTGATAATTCTGACGGATATGCTCGCGCATCAGTTTTTCCGCCAGAGGGCCGTCATGCTCCTTCATCGCGTTCAGGATGCGTGTGTGATAGTCAAGACCCGGCGCGAAGCGCATTTTTTCGATCACAGAGTTCATCGATTCCGCCAGCACATGAAGCAGGATCTGGTTAGTACGGATAATCAGCGGATTCTTGGTGATCTTGACGATCTCCATGTG
>CADBNG010000194.1 GCA_902795985.1 uncultured Lachnospiraceae bacterium | reverse complement strand
GCGCGAAACCAACACCATGCCCCAGTGGGCCGGATCTTCCTGGTACTTCCTGCGGTATGTGGACAATCATAACGACGAAGAGCTGGTTTCCAGAGAGAAGGCCGACAAATACCTGCCCGTCGACATGTACATCGGCGGCGTGGAACATGCGGTCCTTCATCTTCTGTATTCCCGCTTCTATACCAAGTTCCTGCATGATATCGGCGTTGTGGACTTTGAAGAGCCTTTCCACAAGCTGTTCAACCAGGGCATGATCACCGGAAAGAACGGCGTAAAGATGTCAAAATCCAAAGGCAATGTGGTTTCCCCGGACGATCTTGTACGGGATTACGGCTGCGATTCCCTCCGTATGTACGAGCTGTTCGTCGGCCCGCCGGAGCTGGATGCCGAATGGGACGACAGAGGAATTGACGGCGTCAACCGTTTCCTCCGCCGCTTCTGGACCCTGGCCCTTGATTCCCTGGAGAAGAACGTTGCGCCCACCGCTGAAATGATCCGCGAGCGGAACCGCCTGGCCTATGACATCACTACCCGTCTGGAGCAGTTCAGCCTGAACACGGTTATTTCCGCCTTCATGGAGCACAACAATGCCCTGATGGCCATCGCGAAAGAGGCCGGCGGCATCGATAAGGAAACCATCGAAGTGTTCGCGAAACTTCTGGCTCCGTTTGCTCCTCACGTGGCGGAAGAGATCTGGGAGCAGTGCGGACACGAAGAGACCATTTTCCATGCCGGCTGGCCGGTCTACGATGAGGCTCTCATGGAGGAAGACACGATCGAAGTGCCGGTACAGGTGAACGGCAAGACCCGCGCGGTCATTAAGATCGCGAAGGATATCGCGAAGGAAGACGCGATTGCCAGAGGCAAAGAAGCCGTTTCCGACAAGCTGACCGGGAATATCGTGAAGGAAATCTACGTCCCGGGCAAGATCATCAACATTGTCGTTAAAGGATGAAAAGGGCAGGCAAATGGCCAGTGATAATGTTTTAAAACGCATCAGCGAAAACTACCGCAGCTTCAGCAAAGGGCAGAAGAGGCTGGCGGATTACATCCGGAGCAATCCGGAAACCGCCGTTTTCATGACGGCGGCCCGTCTCGGAAAAGAGGCCGGGATCAGCGAATCCACCGCCGTCCGTTTCGCTGCGGCGCTGGGGTATGAAGGCTTCCCGGAATTCCGGGAGGCTCTGGAAGAGGCGGTAATGAGCCGCATGACCTCCCTGCAGCGCATGGAAGCGGCAAACAACGACCTGAAGCGCGATCGTATCCTTGATTCGATCCTCCTGTCCGATATTGAGAAAATCAAGACCACCCTGGAAATCTGCGACCGGAGGACGTTCGGCAATGCGGTATCCTCCATTTTAAAGGCACGGCGGGTCTATGTTCTCGGAATCCGAAGCTGCGCGCCTCTCGCGGAGTTCCTGGCCCTTTATCTGGGACAGATCGTGGATGAGGTCCGGCTGGTTTCCTCGAACGGCGTCAATGAGATCTTCGAGCAGCTGATCCGCATCACCGACCAGGACGTCCTGATCGGCATCAGCTTCCCGAGGTATTCGATGCGGACCCTTAAGGCCATTGAGTTCGCGAACAGCCGCGGCGCGCGCATCATCAATATCACCGACAGCATTCATTCGCCGATGATTGCGTATTCCGACTGCAACCTCCTGGCCAAGAGCGATATGGCTTCGATCGTCGACTCCCTGGTCGCCCCGTTAAGTCTGATCAATGCCCTGCTTGTGGCGCTCTGCATGGAACGGGAACAGGAAGTAACCAAGACGCTGACAACCATGGAACAGCTGTGGGCGGAATACCAGGTCTACAGCAGGGATGATATGGAACCGGCGGAGACCGGACCGGAAGGGAAGAGAACGTCCGGAAAATGAAACAGGTAATCATTATCGGCGGCGGCGCGTCCGGGATGGCGGCCGCCGTCTTTGCGGCAGAAGCCGGATGCCGGGTGACGCTTTACGAAAAGAATGAAAAGCTCGGCAAAAAAGTGTATATCACCGGCAAGGGACGGTGCAATTTTACCAACGTCTGTCCCCCGGAGGAGTTTCTGGCCAACGTTGTAACCAATCCGAAATTCCTGTACAGCAGCGCCTTCCGTTTTTCCGCCGCGGATACCATGGCCTTTTTTGAACGCCTCGGCATGAAAACAAAGGTGGAAAGAGGCCGCAGGGCCTTCCCGGCCAGCGATCATGCGTCGGATGTGATCAAAGCGCTGGAGCGAAGGATGAAAGAGCTGGGAGTGGAAATCCGCCTGAATACGACGGTGAAAAAACTGCCTTTCCCGGATGAGAATACAGCAGTGATCGTTGCGACCGGCGGCCTTTCCTATCCCACGACCGGCTCTACCGGCGACGGATACCGTTTCGCGAAAGAAACAGGCCACCGTGTAACGGATACCCGTCCGGCGCTGACATCGCTGCTTGTAAAGGAAACGTTCATACCTGAGCTGGAAGGACTGTCGCTGCGCAATGTCCGGCTGTCCGCTTCTCCGGGAAAAAAGAAAACCTATGAAGATTTCGGGGAACTGGTATTTACCCGGAAGGGCATAAGCGGTCCGCTGGCCCTGACCGCCAGTTCAAAGCTGGGAGCCCTGCTGGAAAAGACCGATATTCCGGCTTTTCTGGATCTCAAGCCGGCGCTGGACCCGGATACCCTGGACCGCCGTCTGCTCCGTGAGCTCTCGGCCGACGCCAATAAACAGTATAAAAACGTGATCCGCACCCTGCTTCCGGCCTCACTCGTTCCCGTATTTGTCACTATCAGCGGCATCCCGGGCGAGAAACAGGCGAATTCCATCACAAAGGAAGAACGCCGTCGGATCGCGGAACTGCTGAAACATTTTCCGCTTACGCTTACGGGTACAGGCGCTTATACCGAAGCCGTCATTACCCAGGGCGGCGTGAATGTCCGGGACGTAGATCCGAAAACGATGGAAAGCAAAAAGATTCCCGGACTGTATTTCATCGGAGAGGTGCTGGACGTGGACGCCCTGACGGGCGGATATAATCTGCAGATCGCATGGTCGACGGCGTGGGCCGCGGTGAAAGGGATCTGCGGACAGGGACAGCCGGAAATACAGCAGAACAATCAATAACATGCATCCCGCCGCTTCTGCCGGCCGGGCAAAGGGAAAAGGAGAAATTATGGGATTTCAGATCGCCATCGACGGCCCCGCCGGGGCCGGCAAAAGCACCATTGCCAAACTGGTAGCAAAAGAACTGGGCTTTGTGTATATGGACACCGGCGCGATGTACCGCGCCATCGGGCTGTTCTTCGACGCGCAGCCGGCGTATCCGGAAACGGAAGAGGGAATCCGGGACCTGTGCGGAAAGGCGGATATTTCCATCCGCTATGAGGACGGCGCGCAGCATGTTTATCTGAACGGGGAGGATGTCAGCACAAAGATCCGTACAGAGCAGGCGGGCAACACCGCTTCGTATGTGAGCACGTTCCCGGAAGTCCGTAAAAAGCTGGTGGAGCTGCAGCAGAAGCTGTCGGAAACGATGGATGTCGTAATGGACGGCCGTGATATCGGAACGGTGGTCCTTCCGAACGCGGAGCTGAAGATCTTTATGGAAGCGGATCCGAAGGTCCGGGCGAAACGCCGGTTCGATGAGCTGGCCGCGAAGGGCGAAACACCGGTGTTTGAGCAGATCCTGGAAGACCTGATCCAGAGGGATGAACAGGACCGGAACCGGGAGGTTTCGCCGCTGAAGCAGGCGGAGGATGCTATCCTTCTTGATACATCCGACATGAATATCGAACAGGTGCGGGACGCGATCCTGAACCTGTACCGGGAGAAGGCAGGGCAGTAAAACAACAGGCCGGAGAACGGACGGAGGAACCATGGAGGTAACCACAGCAAAAACAGCCGGCTTCTGCTTCGGCGTTGACCGGGCTATCAGCATCGTGAAAAAGCAGATAGAAGAGGGCGCCGGGCCGATTTTCACTTACGGTCCGATCATTCATAATGCCCACGTAGTGCAGGAGCTTTCCGAACAGGGTGTCGGTGTCCTGAATACGAGAGAAGAGCTGGATGCGCTGCAGGAAGGAACGGTCATTATCCGGTCCCATGGGGTGTCAAAGGAGGTGCTGGAGAGCCTGAAACGGCCCGGAATCACCATAGTGGACGCCACCTGTCCTTTTGTTAAAAAAATACATCGCATTGTTGAAGAAGCTTCGGAAAACGGGAATCTGGTAATCATTGCCGGCAACCCGGACCATCCCGAGGTGCAGGGCATTACCGGATGGTGTAAAGGCCCGTTTGCCGTGGTTAAAAACCGCCCGGAACTGGAAAAGGTTTCGCTTGAAAACTATAAAACCGCGACTCTGGTGGCCCAGACCACATTTAATTATTCAGAATTCAAAGAACTAGTTGAATTTTTGAAAAACTTGGGTTATTATGTCTCTGTTGCGAATACTGTCTGCAACGCTACACAGGAGCGTCAGGACGAAGCCCGCAGCATATCACAATCGGTAGATGCTATGATTGTCATCGGCGACATGCATAGTTCAAATACGCAAAAGTTGTATGAGATCTGTAAGCAATTTTGCAAGCGTACTTACTTTATTGAGACACTCGATGATTTGAAACCTGTTCACTTTCCATCGCCAGGTCACATAGGTATTACGGCTGGGGCATCTACTCCTAAAAAATTAATTGAGGAGGTTCAAAATTATGTCAGAAATGAGTT
>CADBNG010000193.1 GCA_902795985.1 uncultured Lachnospiraceae bacterium | reverse complement strand
CCCTGGCGTCAATGCCTTTCTCGGCATAGGCCTTCAGGCCCCTGTCCACCAGCTCCTGGTTGATATCGTTGAAAACGACGGTTGCACCCGCCGCGGCGTAGGCTTCCGCGATGGCGAAGCCGATACCGTAGCTGGCGCCGGTGATCCATGCTACCTTGCCCTTGAGACTGAAAGCATTCATGTCCATAACTTTTTCCTCCCTTTTCTTATCTTAAGTCGGTGGTTTCTATGACGTCCATGTCGTCAAAAGCCTGGTTTTCTCCGCCCATGGCCCAGATAAACGTATAATTGCTGGTGCCGGCTCCGGCATGGATTGACCAGGACGGCGATATAACCGCCTGCTCATTCTGCATGACGATATGTCTGGTTTCCTGCCCTTCGCCCATCATGTGGAAAACAACATTGTCCTTCGGAACTTCGAAGTAGAAGTACACTTCCATCCTGCGCTCATGGGTGTGGGCCGGCATGGTGTTCCAGACGCTCCCGCTGTCCAGCACCGTCATACCCATCGAAAGCTGGCAGGTTTTCAGCACAGATGGATGAACTGGTTGATCACGCGCTTGTTGCTGGTTGCCGCGTCGCCGCAGGGTTTCTTCGCTGCGTCCGCGATTCTGATCAGCCTGTTTTCATAGCTGCAGTGCGCCGGAGCGGAAACGAGATAGAACTTCGCGGGCCTGTCCGGGTCGTCGCTTTCAAAATATACTTCCTTCGCCCCGCGGGTCAGATACAGGCAGTCCTTGTAGCCCAGTTCGTACACATTCCCGTCCGCGGTCACCTTTCCCGGGCCCCCGACGTTGAACATGCCGCATTCGCGCCGCTCCAGGAAGTATTCCGTACCGAAGTTGTGCCAGATATCGATCCCCTTGTCGATTGAAACCTTCTCTTTCACGGGCATGATGCCCATGGTCACCATCCGGTCCACGAGCTGTAGACCGCTTCCGGCTGATCCGGAGTGAACAGGGTTTCGATCAGGAACTCCCTGCGGGTTTCCTCTGTTGTGTAGCGCCTGAAATCACGCTGGTTGCAGCTGTATCGAATGTCCATTGGCTGTCTCTCCTTTCTGATTAAAATTATTTGTCAACAACCCCGCCGACCTCGGTCAGATCGGTCCTGGGGCCTTCAATCTCCTCCATGGTCACGTTTTCCATCGTCAGCTTCTGCAGGTACCCGGCAATCACGCCGCGGCGGCGGCAGGGCTCAACCTGCAGCGCCATAGCCGGCACCAGCGCCTCAGCGTCCGGATCGAACGTGAACACGCAGTCCCTGAGGATCAGATGTTCCATTGGTTTTTCCGGAAGGCCCATCGCATAAGCCGCGCAGGCTTTGCAGCCTTCCGCCCTGACCCGGGCGAACTCAACCGTGCCGAGCGTCGGCGTTGTTTCGTCCACCGGCTGTTTCTCCCTGGTCTGAACCCGATCTGTCTTCCCGTCCGGATCGCAGAAGTAAAAGCTGTTGACCACGAGCGGCATCTTCACGTTTTCCATGAGCATGTCGCGGAAAACGATCCCGTCCACAACCCCGTAGCGGCCGCGGTCCCGCCTGGTCTTGACCCGCAGCGCGCGGTCATTTCCCCGCATAAAGCAATGGTGAGCATTGACGTTCTTCACGCCGCCGGACATCTCGCTTCCTACGGTCACGCCTCCATGGCCGTCCAGCAGCGCGCACCAGCCAATCTCCAGGTCCTCGCAGGGACGGCGGTATTTCCGGGCAAGATCAATCTTGCCGCTCTTGATCGCGATGCAGTCATCCCCCACGGAGATCTCTGAGCCCAGAAGCCTCACACGGCTGCAGCTTTCCGGATCAAAACCGTCCGTGTTGGGGCTGTCCCAGGGGGCGCGGACCTTAATATCGATAAAGTCCAGGTCTTCGCTGAAGGTGGGATGTATGTTCCAGCTGGGGCTGTTCATGAAGGTCACGCCCTGCACCAGGATCCCGGAACACCGCTGGGTGTAGAACAGGTTGCCGCGGCTCGCGATCCGTGTCCTTTTCGGATCGATCCACCAGTCGCTTTCCTGCGCCCGGCCGTCCACCGTGCCTTCGCCGATCACCGATACGTCCTGCAGGTCGACGCCGTTTAGCGCGCCTGCAAACCCGTCTGTCTTCTTTCCCTCAAACAGGCCCAGCAGCAGTTCGCCGTCCGCGTTGTCCGCCGGGATTTCCCCGGGGAATATCGGAAACCGCGTCCTGTCGGTAAGGAGCATCAGGACCGCTCCGTCCGAAATGTCCAGCGTCATATGGCTCTTCAGAAACAGGGGCCCGGTTACATACTCGCCGGCAGGAATCAGCACCCTGCCGCCTTCAGAGCAGCAGAGAATTGCCGCCTGAATCATTGCCGTGTCTTCCGTTTTCCCGTCGCCTTTCGCGCCGAAGTCCCGCACATTCAGGGTGCAGGTTTCCTTCCTGGTCCGGAAAACAAGCGTTTCCCTTTCCCCGGATGCGGTTACGCTTTCCAGCGTATATTCCGTATCCGGCTCCAGGTCGAATACCGATGCGACGGAGCGGTATTCCTCGCCGATTTCCTCCCCGTCCAGGAAAAGCGTTCGTTTCTCCCTGGCCTCGTACATGCCTTCCGGGTCCAGCAGCACGCCGCAGCTGCGGGAGGTTGCGCAGAGTATCTTCATCCGTCAGCCATCCCTTCCAGCCGGAGACGCGTCTGCTCCGCGTTATCCGGCGTTGTGTTCTCAAGTGTCATCGGCAGGTTCTTTTCCTTTGCCAGCCGCAGCAGCGGCCGGAAGTCCATCCGGCCCTGCCCGCATGGAACCGGCCGGGGCCGCGGCGCATCCGGCTGAGGCACAAAGTCCTTCATGTGAAGCACCGTAACCCGGCTGCCCAGCCTCCGCACTGCTTCGTCAACCAGCCCGGCCGCCTGTTCCGTATGCTCGGAGTCAATCAGGTTCACCGCGTCCAGAATGATCCGCACGCTGTCGCTTCCAAGGTCTTCCAGCATCCGTTCCGCCGGTGCGGCTCCATGTATGATATGGCTGCACACAGGTTCGACCGCAAGGACGGTGCCGAGTTCCTCCGCTTCACGCGCAAGAGGTTTCAGGCGGTCAAGCAGCAGCCTGTAATGCGCCTCCGTCCGGCACCCTTTTCCGTCAGGTCCGTCTGAAGGCGGGGTTTCCGTCCCCACGCAGCGCGCCCCGATCCATGCTGCAAACCGCAGATGTACCAGGTAAATCTCATGCATGCGCGCCGCTTCCTCTTCATCCGCGCACGCAGGCTTCAGATAGCATCCCAGCACCGCGCATTCCATCCGCGCTTCCGCCAGCTCCGCCTTCACTTCTTCCGCCAGTTCCCTCGTCAGCAGCTCCGGGGCGGCGTCCATCCGGAAGCCCGGTACCGCCTTCCCCATCGCCAGCTGAACGCATGAGAAGCCCTGCTGCGCGGCATAGCCGAGCCGTTCCTTCAGGCTCCCGGGCAGGGTGTCATGCAGCCTGATCCCGATATTCATCCGCGTCCTCCAGATAATCAGATCTCTTTCTTTTCAAATCCGAAGTACCGTTTCGCGTTGTTGTAGCTGATATCCGCCACAATCTCCTTCAGGGTGTCGTAATCTTCCGGGAAGAAACCTTCCTCCACCCATTCGCCGAAAATTCTGCACAGGATACGGCGGAAATATTCGTGCCGCGGATAGCTCAGGAAGCTGCGGCTGTCGGTCAGCATGCCCACAAACCCCGCAAGATATCCCAGTGCGGCCAGGCTCTTCAGCTGTTCGCTCATTCCGTCGAAATGGTCATTGAACCACCAGGCGGACCCGTGCTGGATCCGGCCGACCGCGGTGTCGTTCTGGAAGCAGCCGAGGATCGTATCGATAGCCGCGTTGTCGTTGGTGTTCAGGCTGTAAAGAATCGTCCGCGGAAGGCTGCCCGCATCCTCGAGCGCGCCGAGGAATGCCGCCGTCTGCGCGCTGGGAGCATAGTTGTCCACGCAGTCGAATCCGGTATCAGGACCCATCGCCCGGAACATTCCCAGGTTGTTGTCCCTCCTGCAGCCGTAATGCAGCTGCATCGCCCATCCGCGGCGGGTGTATTCGCCTGCCATGGCTGTCATGAACGCGGTCTTGAATTTCGCTTCCGCCTCAGGAGAAGGCAGGACGCCCTCCATCCGTTCCCTGAAGATCTTTTCAATTTCCGCGTCATCCGCCGGGGCATACATAACGTAGTTCAGCGCGTGATCGCTCAGCTTGCAGCCGTGGGCGGCAAAGAAATCCAGCCGCGCGCGCAGCGCCTTTATCAGGCCGGCGAAGGAAGCGATCTCCATACCCGCCGCGTTTTCCAGCTGCGCAATGTATTCCGGATATGTCGTCTTCTCCAGGTTCATGGCCTTGTCCGGTCTCCAGGCAGGCAGCACCGTCACCGGGAAGGTCTTATCCGCGGCAAGCTTCTCATGCCACTCCAGCGTGTCCGCGGGATCATCAGTGGTGCAGATCGTGTCCACATTGCTCATCATGATCAGTCCGCGGGCGGTAAAGCCATCGCTCTGCAGCTTCGCGTTGGCGGCTTCCCATACTTCCTTCGCGGTCGCCTTGTTCAGGATGCCCTCATAGCCGAAAAAGCGCCGCAGTTCCAGGTGGCTCCAGTGATACAGGGGATTGCCGACGGCCTTCCCCAGTACTTCCGCGTACTTTTCGAATTTCTCCCAGTCGGAAGCGTCGCCGGTGATGTATCTTTCCG
The DNA here is from genome assembly GCA_902795985.1 of uncultured Lachnospiraceae bacterium. The sequence goes on along the minus strand of CADBNG010000193.1, from coordinate 1,708 downwards.
GCACACCGGCAGAGCGCATCAGGCGCCACTTGTAATGGTCCCCGCCCAGCCAGACCTGGGTTATGTTTTCATACCGGATATCCTCCCAGATCTCCCGCGGGCTCAGATGACAGTGATAGTCGATGATCGGCTGATTCTCCGCCGCCTCATGATACAGCTTTTTTGCCGCGTCTGTATTCAGCAGGAAATCCTGATCCAAAAACTGCTTCATATTTATCCTCCTTCACAGGTTACCGCTTAACACGGGCGCTGCCGTTCTTCATGATGGATTCAACTTCTTCCCGGCTTGCCATGCTGGTATCTCCGGGTGTGGTCATCGCCAGTGCGCCGTGGGCAGCGCCGTAGTTGACGGCCTCTTCGGGATCGCCGGTGGTCATCAGGCCGTAAATCAGCCCGGAAGCGAAAGAATCTCCGCCGCCCACACGGTCCATAATTTCCAGATTGTCATATGGCCTGGACATGTATACCTTGCCGTCAGCCCAGCAGATCGCCTTCCAGTCATTCACAGTGGCGGTTTTAACCGTGCGCAGAGTGGTGGCAATCGCCTTGAAGTTAGGATACTGCTTCGCCGCTTCCGCGATCATTTTATAATATCCGTCCAGGTTCAGTTTCTTCAGGTTTTCATCGTTTCCTTCAACCTGCAGGCCCAGGCATGCGGTAAAGTCTTCCTCGTTGCCGATCATCACGTCCACGTACCTGGCTACTTCCCTGTTTACCTCACGGGCTTTCTCAATGCCGCCGATGGCTGACCACATAGAGGGCCTGTAATTAAGGTCGTAGGAAACAAGCGTGCCGTATTTCTTGGCCGTCTTGCACGCCGCGATGACGGTTTCGCAGCTCTGTTCGGGCAGCGCCGCGTAGATTCCGCCGGTATGCAGCCAGCGAACGCCGAGCTTTCCGAAGATATAATCAAAGTCAAAATCTTCGGGGGAAGCCTTGGAAATCGCCGTGTTGGCGCGGTCGGAGCAGCCCACCGCGCCGCGGATGCCAAATCCGCGTTCGGTGAAGTTCAGCCCGTTGCGGCAGATCCGTCCGATACCGTCCGTCTTTTTCCAGCAGATCAGGCTCGTGTCAACGCCGCCCTGCTCGATAAGATCCTTCAGAAGCTTTCCGACCTCGTTGTCCGCGAAAGCGGTCAGCACTCCGGTGCGCAGCCCGAAGCATTTATGCAGGCCGCGGACCACATTGTATTCGCCGCCGCCTTCCCACACTCTGAACTCCCGCGCGGTGCGGATTCTGCCCTCGCCGGGGTCCAGACGCAGCATGATTTCACCCAGGGACACAGCATCATAGCGGCATTCTTCAGCAGCTTTCAGATTCAGATCCATTTTCTTTACCCCCTGATTTCTTTCACGATTCCGGCCGCTTCGCGCACCAGCCGCCTGATTTCATCGAACTGTCCTTCCTTCACGAGCTTGCCGCTGACCATCCAGCTGCCGCCGCAGGCCACGATCCGGTCGTATGCCAGGTAATCCCGTACATTGGCCGCGCTGATGCCGCCGGTCGGCATGAAATTCACGCCCACATACGGAGCAGCCAGCGCTTTGATCATTTTCAGGCCGCCGGCCGGTTCCGCCGGGAAAAACTTCAGGACGTCCAGGTTGAACTGCAGCGCTGCTTCGATTTCTGTCGGTGTGCAGACGCCGGGAGTCATGGGAACGCCTTTTTTCAGCACATATTCCGTCACTTTCGGATTGAATCCGGGGCT
>CADBNG010000192.1 GCA_902795985.1 uncultured Lachnospiraceae bacterium | reverse complement strand
TTCTTTTTTTACCGTAGGTCTTTTTGATATAGGTTGTCAGGGCTTTCAGATTCTTCGGGCTGATGATCTCCGCATTTTCGGAATCCGTCACAGGATCGTTCCAGACGGCCGGATCCAGCAGATTAAACGGATAGGCATGAAAGGCAAGATTCCACGCGATACCCGGCTGGAGCCTGTTCAGATTTTTGTGGATCCTTTTCAGAAGGGTTTTTCCGGGGAAAGAAACCGCGGTGCTGTTCCGGATCGTCCAGCAGTGTTCCAGACAGATAAAGACTCTGGAGGAAGCCCGGACGCTTCGCACGGCGTTGTACAGGCTCCGAAAGCTGGCGCTGTAGTTGGCGGCCAGCTGCTTTTCGGTTACGTTCCCCATATAATAGTAGGGCAGGGAGGAATTGATCTCGTTTCCAAGGATCCAGTTGCTGATATAACAGCTGTCCGTGCCGAAGGCTTCCGCCATATAGGCAAAAATGGCGTCCATCCATTGTCTGGCCGTCCTGTTATTGACACGGAACGCATAATAGGCAGCCCCGCCTCCCGAAAAAGCCATCAAAGAGGAGGGCGCTCTCTGGTCCAGCATCAGCTGCGCCGTTACCAGGATCCCCTTTTCGTTGCAGCGGCTGACAAAGTCGCGGTAGCCGTAGAGAGAATTAAAGAAATAGGTTTCCCCGTTGTACGTAAACGGAGTATCTCCGCCCTGCAAAATCTGGGAAATCTCTATATTGATGAAGCAGTTTTTGCTGTTTGTATCTGTCAGTTCCTCCAGGCTGGTGGTCTGGAGGCCTTTTTTTGTCTTCGGATACCGATAGGCGGTACGGTACCGGGCGGCTTTTTCCGGATTTGCGGCAAACACCGCCGGAGAGATGCGGGTGTAGTTTTTTACGGATGAGCCGGATCCCGTTTTTACGGCCAGCGCATATTTCATCAGCGCAAAAGCCGGATCCTGGCCAGAGTCAAGATCAAAGGTCAGTCCGGCATAATCATGGGCCGGTTTTTCCACCTCACGCAGTTTTTTGACCAGCTTGTTTGTATTTGCGTTTACTTCAAACAGATAATAAAAAGAATCCAGGCTTTTCACCGGCGACGGGACAGAAGCCTCCACCCGGACCATTCCGGCCGAGATCCCCCTGGCTTTGATGGCGGCCGCATCCGCGGACGGGTTCACCGAAGCGGCAGCCGGAAAAGCCGCCAGGCAGATACCCAGGATCAGAAAACAAAGAAATATCCTTTTTTTACCTTTCATTTCATTCCTCCTTCCGGAAATCACTTTTCAGATGCCGGTTCAGGATCTGTCCTTGCATCTTTTTTTATATTATCATACAATATGAACCGTATCATAATACCCGTTTTTCTTTCATGATCCAGCCTGCCGGACCGCTGCAGAAAACCTGGAGAGGGAGAAGTAGATATGAAATCAGATTACGATGTCATCATTGTCGGGGCCGGACCGGGAGGGATTTTTTCCGCGTATGAACTGATGATAAAACGCCCGGAGCTCCGGATCGCTGTTTTTGAAGCGGGCGACCCGCTGGAAAAAAGAAAATGCCCCATTGACGGCAAAAAGGTAAAAAGCTGTATCGGATGCAAAACCTGTGCCATTATGAACGGGTTTGGAGGCGCGGGTGCTTTTTCCGACGGAAAATACAATATCACCAATGACTTTGGAGGAACGCTCCATGAGTATATCGGACGGGAAGAAGCGCTTTCCCTGATGCGCTATGTGGACGAGATCAACCTGGCGCATGGCGGAGAGGGAACCCGGATGTACTCTACCGCAGGCAGCAGCTTCAAGAAGCTGTGCATGCAGAACAGGCTGATGCTCCTGGACGCCTCGGTCCGTCACCTGGGCACTGACATCAATTACATTGTCCTGAAAAATCTGTACGATGAAATGAAGGATCATGTGGATTTCTTTTTCAACACGCCGGTACGGCACGTACGGCCGCAGCCGGAGGAGGGGTTCTGCGCTGCCTTTGACAAAGGCGAGGCAAAGAGCCGTTTCTGCATTATTTCCGTCGGCCGGAGCGGCAGTAAATGGATGGAGGAAGTCTGCAGAGAGCTTCAGATTCCCACCCGCTCCAACCGGGTCGATCTCGGCGTGAGGGTTGAGCTTCCTGCCGTCATTTTCTCTCATCTGACCGACCAGCTCTATGAGAGCAAGATCGTATACCGGACCGAAAAGTTTGAGG
>CADBNG010000191.1 GCA_902795985.1 uncultured Lachnospiraceae bacterium | reverse complement strand
TCCGGAAGGGCGCTCAATCCGGAAGGAAGCGTGACTTTTTTCAGCTTCGGATTATTGTAGAAGGCATAATCGCCGATCTGGGTCGTTTTGCCTTTGAAGACGACTTCGGTCAGTTTGCTGTTCGCGAAGGAGAATTTGCCGATGGAAAGGAGGTTTTTCGGCAGGATGACCCTCTCCTGATTCTCACAGGCGTCACCCTGGACCGCTGTACCGTAAAAGGCATAGTCTCCAATGGCTTTCAGATTGTTATTAAAGTAAATGTGCTTCAGACTCCGGCAATTATAGAACGTATAATCCCCGATCCTTGAAAGCGGCGCGCCGTAATCCATGATGGCAGCATATTGAAGGCGGGTGCATCCGATAAAAGCCCGATCCCCCAGTTTTTGAAGCCCACGGGAATATACTTCGACCAGGCCGGTACAGTACCCGAATGCGGCTTCGCCGATTATTCTGGTATCCCATAACTCCAGACACGTCATGGACGTGCACTGATAAAACGCATAATCCCCTATGGACCGGACCCGCATTCCTACTTCAACCTGCTCTTCCTCCGGAGCAACCGTGTTTGACAGCTTCGTACAGTGAGCAAAGGCCTGCTCTTCAATCGTCTTAAGCTCCGGTGATACCAGAACGCAGCAGAGGGTCATGTTTTCGCACCAGGCAAAAGCACCGGCCTGAATCTGCCGAAGTTTTGCCTCTTCCGTGCTGATGTAACGGTCCTGCAAAAGGTCATATCTCTCGCGGAACTGTACTTTTTTCAGACTGCTGCAGGCATAAAAGGCCTTTGTTCCGATGACCCGGACCGCTGTGGGTACCTTTACCGCCTTCAGGCTGGTGCAGAAAGCAAAGGCATTGCTGCCAATGGATTCCAGCGTTGTGGGAAGGGATACGCTCTGAAGCGCTGTGAAATCCTGAAAACTGCCGTCGCCGGTTCCCGTAATTCCTTCTTCGATAACCAGTTTTGTGACCTTGCCGGCAATCTTTTCCCAGCAGGATTTCTCTCCGGTAAAGGGATTTATTTCACCCGTCCCCCAGATTTTTAACCGACCGTTCTCCTCCAGTTTCCAGAACGCGTCGTCACCGCACTTTTCTCCGACCCTGATAATGGTCAGTATGACGTCTTCATCAAAATAATCGGTTTTATTCTTTTCTGTGATTCCCACGGTATCCGGAAGCGTCACTTCGGAAAGACTGCAGGAATAAAACCCTTTAAGGCCCAGTTTTTTCAGTCCCATCGGAATCTGAACGGACTCCAGCCCGGTGCACTGCTTAAAAGCGGCAGAACCGATCTTCACCACCGCTTCCGGCAGGATGACGTCTTTTATGGATTTGCATTTCATGAAGGAGCGGTCGCCGATTGCCGTCAGCCCTTCCGGTAATGCAACGCCGGTCAGCGATGAGCACCCGTAAAAGACATCATTTTCAATCCGGGTGATCCCGGAGGGAAGCTGCAGATTCTTAAGGGAACGGCAGTTCTGGAACGCCTTCTTTCCAATCACCGTGACGGAATCCGGAATGTTGATTTCCGTCAGCTGCTCACATTCAACAAAGGCTCCTTCGTCGATTGTCTTCAGGCCGGCAGGAAGCTGCACAGAAGTTATCTGTCCGCAGAAATTGAACAGGTAGCCGGGGATTTCCGTTACTCCCTCCGGTATGGATATTTCCCGAAGTCCGCTCTGTTCAAAAGCAGAACCGCCAATGGAAGTCAGTCCTGCAGGCAGCTGAAGGGACTCAAGACTGGTGCAGTTTGTGAATGCCATAAACCCAATACGGGCCACCCCGGACGGCAGCTGAACGGATTCCAGGTTTTCACAGTTTTCAAACAGGCCCGGGGCAATCTCGGTTACACCTTTCGGAATCCGGATTTCCTTCAGCGCAATGCAGTCGCAGAAAGCACTCTCCCCGATCGTTTTCACGCCGGATGGCAGGGTAATCTCTTCCAGTCCCATACAGCCGGAAAAAGCACAGATTCCAATGGTTTTCAAAGAGGAAGGCAGGACAGCCTCCGTCAGTCCGGCACATCCGTAAAAAGCGGCTCCGCCGATGCCGGTCACTCCTTCTTCCACAATCACTTTCCGGATCCCGGTCCCCCAGGGTCTTCGGGTCAGTTCCGAAAGGGCTCCGTCGGAATCCACCGTTTGATAATTCGTCATCTTTCCGGATCCGGAGATGGTCAGCGTTCCCTGTTCGTCCAGCGTCCAGGTAAGATTTGTGCCGCAGGTTCCGGAAGACACCGGCTGCGCCGTTCCGCCCAGAAAATGGAAGGTTACTGCGGATAAAAAGGCATTCGCGCCCTTTTCGACCTCCTCCCACTCTTCTTCCGTTCCTTCGTAAAACACCTCGCCAAACAGTTCCAGCATATCTTCCGTATCCGGATTCAATACCTGTCCTATATTAAAGAAAGCGCAGTCCCCGATGCTCTGCACGGAACGGGGCATATAAACGCGAAGAAGTCCTGCCTCCTGGAAAGCTTCCTTCTTAATAACCGTTACACTGTCCGGTATGGTGATCTCTTCCAGCGAAACACAGCCGTCAAAAACCCCTTCCTCAATAGTTTCCAGATCCTCCGGCAAAGATACGGACTGCAGATCCCTGCAGCGCGCGAAAGCGTTTGCCCCGATTGCCGCGCCGGCCGGGATCTCGACCGCCAGAAGCCCTGCTTCGATAAAAGCCCTTTCCACGATCGTCTCCAGGCTGTCCGGAAGAGTAATGGATGTCAGATCAGTACAGCCCTTAAACGCCTCATAGCCAATCTGTTTTATGCCGGCGGGAAGAACAACGGATGACAGTTTTTCACAGTTCATAAAGGCTGTTGCCCCGATACTTTGCAAACCGGCAGGAAGAAGGACTTCCTGCAGCTCGGTAAAATTCTCAAAACACCCGTCACCGACAGAGGTAATCCCGTCGCCAATGACGGCTTTCACAATTGCCACCTGATTTCCTGCCGGATCGGTTACCGGTACAAAAGGACGCACCAGACCGCCGAGCTCCGGATCGATCAGGCCGGTCATCTCCCCGGACCCCGTAAATTCCAGCGTACCGTCCGCATACGCCTTGCAGACAATATTGCTTCCGATCGGATACGTCCCGATCACTTCGTCCGGCGGGCTGATGGAAAAGCGGATCTCCCTCGTTCCCGAATAATAGCCGAGACCGGTCACGGCAATCGATCCGGTATTCTCTCCAACCGCATTGTTGGCGCCGTATTCCAGCGTGTAATCCGTTCCTTCCGTCAGGGACTGCTTTCCTTCATGGTTTTCCGGATTCTCGTACGTTAATTCCAGCTGCGGACGAACCTGGGCGCCGCCCGACAGGGAGAAGTTTCCGCTCAGTTCATAATCACAGCCGCTGACGGGAATTCTTCCGGTTTCCGTTTCAACGGTGACGGTTCCGGAATAATCGCCGATGCCGGTCAGATCGACTGATAATACAATCCGATCCTCTTCCGGCGTCTCCTGAAGGGTTTCCTGGAGAATCCGGTAATCCACGCCTTTTTTCAGGCGGGAGCCGTTATAGGTCAGCTCAATACGTTCCGGCCAGTCCGGAAGATACGTCCCGTTCGCGATGGCGTCGGTATTGATTACGGCATTTTCCAGGCTTGGCGCAGGCACCGGGACGCCGGCTGCCGCAAGGGCTGCCGTCATGCAAAGGACCGGCGCTCCGCCCGCGGAGTCTGCCGCCGAGATCAGGATCTCCTGAACCTGGGCGGTGGAAAGTCCCGGCGATACGGAAAGAAGCATCGCGGCCGCCGCGGAAACCATTGCCGAGGAAAGGGACGTTCCGTCATGAACGGCTCCGTCCGCGCAGGAAATGTTCACGCCGGGAGCCGCAATCGCGCCGGTTCCGGAGGATTCCCAGAGTCCGCCGTTTTCATCCGATGCCATCACGCTGACCGTGCTGCCGTATCCGGACGGGTAAGTGACTTTTTCCGGCCCTTCGTTGCCGGCGGCGCAGATCAGGATCACGCCGTTCTGGTAAGCCGAATTTACTGCTTCCTCCAGCACTGTGCTGCTGCTCTCGGTACCGATGCTCATGTTGATGATATCCGCGCGGGGGACAAGATAGCTGAGAGCCCCGACGACACTGTTAACCGTAAGATAATCGCCCCCGGAATCGCTGCCGGCATCCACCAGCACCATTTCCTCAAGGGCATCGCCGGCGGCCTCCGCCAGAATGCCGGCCACGTTTGTTCCATGGGTTCCGCCGGTCTCCGCAAAAGCCTCATAATTGCCGGAAGAGTCCGTGATACGGACGCTGTCGCTGCTGATTTTCCCGGGAACCGCTGTGGAAACGCCGGCAAAGCCGGTATCGATCACTCCCGCGATGACCGGCTGGATTTCCATGCTTTCCAGCATACGGAACGCGCCTTCGTCGCCGGAGGCCTGAAGCGCCGCAAGATAGTCCATTGCGCTGCCGGAGGAATCGTCCCCTTTTACTTCGAGGATATAGTTGGGCTCGGCGTATGTTACTGCGGGGTCCGCTTCGTACTCTGCCGCGGCAGTGTCAACCGTTGTTTCGTCTGAAATAGACACGACCGCGACAATACTGCCGCCGGCGGGAATAATATCCTGCACTTCACCGTCCAGCGTTTCCGCTGTCTGCGCGATCTCTTCATCGGCTGTTTCACTGCTGTATACGACCAGAAGTTCTCCCGGAACGTAACCCAGATCCAGCGCGGACTGCGCCCGCTCCAGCTGAGCCATTTCGATCTCCTGCCCGTCGTGCTCCGGCTGGCCGGGAGCGGAACTCACTTCCTCGTTTACTGTTTCTTCCGCTTCACCAGCTGTCATCTCCGCGCTTTCCGTAACCGGAAGCGGATCCGCGCCGACCGTAAAGAAAGTCCCGAAAACAAGAGAACCGCAGAGAACTGCGCATAGTATTCTGAAAAAAAGGATTCGGATCTGGCTCATAATTCTCCCCTGATACCGCTTTTCATAGTGGCCATTCAAATAATTACCTTATCTTTTTAAAAATAACACAGAACGATTTTCCATTGTAATTTTAAATATACCTCCCTGAATGACACAAAAGAGACAGGCAGTCTATGCAAAAAACACAAAGGGGACAGGCTTATTATGCCTGTCCCTTCTGTGTCATTGGCAAGCCGAAGGGGACGGAGGAGGGGACGAAGGGGACTGTCCCCTTCGGGCCAGCCGGGGGCGAAGGGGACGGAGGATGGGGCGAAGGGGACTGTCCCTATCGGGTCATTTCTGCTGCGGCGATTCTGAAGACCCGGTCCAGTTCCGCGATCAGGTCCTCCGCTCCTTCAATTCCAACGGACAGCCGGAGCAAACGGTCGTTGATGCCGTTTCTTTCCCGGATCTCTTCGGGCACCTCGGCGTGGGTCTGGGTGAGGGGATAGGTGATCAGCGTTTCGGTTCCGCCCAGGCTTTCGGCAAAATAAAACAGTTCCACATGGTTCAGTACCGAAACGGCAAATTCCCGGGACGGTACATAAAAAGAGAGCATGGCGCCATAGCCCCGAGCCTGTTTTTTCATAATCTCATGCCCCGGATGTTCCGGCAGTCCGGGATAAAGTACGTCGGTAACATACGGGCAGTCCTTCATCCACCTGGCGATTTTTTCCGTATTCTCCGCCGCCCGTTCCATCCGGACCGCCAGCGTGCGGATCCCGCGGATCATCAGCCAGCTGTCAAAGGGGGAAAGGGCGCAGCCGATGGTCGTCGCCAGGTAATGCAGCCGTTCGGCGATTTTTTCGTCTTTTGCAACCAGGAAACCGCCGATCGTGTCATGGTGGCCGCCGAAGAATTTGGTGGCGCTGTGCACCACGATATCCGCTCCCAGATCCAGCGGATTCTGGAAATACGGAGAAAGGAAGGTGTTGTCCACGATCAGAAGGATCCCTTTTCCTTCCAGTTCATCCGCCAGCGCCCGGATGTCCGTCACATGCATCATGGGATTGGTCGGGGACTCCAGATAAACCGCCCGGGTGTTTTCCCTAAGAAGCGGCCCCGCCGGTTCCGTGCTTAAATCCGCCGCAGTGAATTCCAGCCCGTTTTTCTTATTGATTACGTCAAACAGGCGCACACTGCCGCCGTAAAGATCCGCGTCAATCAGGATGTGGTCCCCCGGCTGTAAAAGCTCCATCAATGTGGCAACGGCCGCCATTCCGCTGGAGAACGCGATGGTATCCGCTCCGTTTTCCAGAATCGTGACAATGCTTTCCAGCTGCTGCCGGGTCGGATTACTCTGCCGGGTATAGTCAAAACCGGAGGACTCGCCCAGCTGCCGGTGCGAGAACGTGGCCGTCTGATAAATCGGATAGCTG